>NZ_JARPVX010000073.1:0-19803 GCF_033947565.1 Lichenihabitans sp. Uapishka_5 | reverse complement strand
CGGCACGGGCCGCATCGCCTGGGGGCTGCCGGTGCTTGCGGTGGCGCTGGTCTGGAGCCCCCAGGCGATGCGGCCCGTGCCGCAGGGGCGTGCCCGCCCGGCCGGCCCGGGAGGCTCGCTGCTGCGTCAACCGCTAGCCTGGCAGGTGACGGGCTTCATGGGGCTGCAATCGGCGCTCGCTTATTGTATCTTCGGCTGGTTCGCGCCGCTGCTGCGGGCCCGCGGCCTCGATGCCGCCACGGCCGGCTATGTGGTCAGCTTCTCGGTGCTGGTGCAGACGGCCGCCTGCCTGCTGGCGCCCGGCCTTGCGACCCGCCGCCGCCATCAGGGCCCGTTCAACGTCGCCGTGGTGGCACTGGCCGTGATCGGCTTCCTGGGCGCGCTTTTCGCACCGCTGTCGACCGTCTGGATCTGGGCCGCCATCCAGGGCGCCGGCCAGGGCAGCCTCATCGCGGTCGGCCTGCTGGTGATCGTGCTGCGGGCACCCGACGCCGCCACGGCGGCGCGCTTGTCCAGCATGGCGCAGGGCTTCGGCTACACAGTGGCGGCCTTCGGGCCGTTGGTCATGGGCGCCCTGTTCACCACCACCGGCCGGCCGGGCGCCACGGCGCCGCTGATTCTGCTGATCGGTGCCGGCGCGGCGCTGTCGGGCTGGTTCGCGGGCCGCGACCGGGTGCTGCCCCTGGCCTGAACGTCGCCCAGCCTGCACTTCGGCCCTGCGGCACGCGGCCCCGCCCCCTTGCGACACGCTGACCCGCTGCCTAGAACAAAGGAGCAACGTTCGGGAGCCTCATGCCGAAGCACGACCTACAGGGTAAGCTGGCGATCCTCGCCGATGCCGCCAAATACGACGCCTCCTGCGCGTCGAGCGGTTCGACGAAGCGCGGCTCGAAAGGCGAGACCAAAGGCGTCGGGTCCATCACGGGCGCCGGCATCTGTCATTCCTATGCGCCCGACGGGCGTTGCATCTCGCTTCTGAAGATCCTGCTGACGAACCATTGCGTCTACGATTGCCTTTATTGCGTCAATCGCGTGTCGAGCGATGTCGAGCGGGCGCGCTTCACACCGGAAGAGGTGGTGAAGATCACGCTCGACTTCTACAAGCGCAATTACATCGAGGGGCTTTTCCTGTCGTCGGGCATCATCCGGACGCCCGATTACACGATGGAGCAGCTCGTCCGCGTTGCGAAGCTGCTGCGCGAGGAACACCACTTCCGTGGCTATATCCACCTGAAGACGATCCCCGAGGCCGATCCGCAGCTGATCGAACAGGCGGGGCTCTACGCCGACCGGTTGTCGTTCAACGTCGAGCTGCCGCGCGAACAATCGTTGGCCAAGCTGGCGCCGCAGAAGCAGGCCGGCACGATCCGCAAGGCGATGGGCGGCTTGCGGCTGCGGCTCGAGGAAGCGGCCGACGAGAAGAAGTCGCTGCGTCACGCCCGCCGCTTCGCGCCCGCCGGGCAGAGCACTCAGATGATCGTCGGGGCCGATGGCGAGAGCGACCGCGACATCATCAGCTCCAGCGTCGGGCTCTACAGCGGCTATAACCTGAAGCGCGTCTATTATTCGGCCTATAGCCCGATCCCTGGCTCGTCCCAGGGCCTGCCGGCCAAGAAGCCGCCGCTGATGCGGGAACACCGGCTTTATCAGGCCGACTGGCTTTACCGGTTTTATGATTTCACGATGGCCGACGTGCTCGACGCCACGACGGACGGCATGCTCGACCTCGACCTGGATCCCAAGCTCGCCTGGGCGTTGAAGCACCGGGCGGTGTTTCCCGTGGACGTCAATACGGCGCCACGCGAACAATTGCTGCGCATCCCCGGTCTCGGGGTGAAGAGTGTCGACAAGATCCTGCGGGTGCGGCGGCTATCGACCTTGCGCTTCGCCGACGTGCTGAAGCTGACGAAGTCGATCAAGACCATGCAGAGCTTCATGACGGCCTCCGATTGGCATCCTGGTCAGGCGCTCGACCGGGCCGCCCCGGCGACCTTTGTGCCGCCGGAACAAAAGCAACTCGCGCTGTTCTGATCCGTTGAAGCAACGGCTCCGTCATGGTGGGCGGAGCGAAGCAATCCAGAAGCACAACGCCGGTTTGCATTGTCTGGTCGGCTTGACCGCCTTGTGACGACGGTTTCAGGAGTTCTGCGTCATGCCGGTGGTCACCCTCGACAGGCCCGATGATTTTCCTGGCTGGCGCGACCGGGCACGGCACCTCGCCCAGGCCGGCGTGCCGCCCGACGAAGTGCGGTGGCGCATCCAGGGCGAGGCGGCAGACCTTCTCGAGGCCGACGATGCGGCCCCCCCGCCACCGGGACCACCGCGCGAGCTGCGGGCCTCGCGCCGCTTCATGGACCTTGCCGAGCTCGTCGCCTGCCATCGCGACGCCGACCGCTTCGCGTTACTATACCGCATCCTGGTGCGACTGCAGGATCAGCCGCGCCTGATGGAGATCGACACCGACGACGACGTGTTCCGGCTCGACCGCATGGCGCGCGCGGTGCGGCGCGACATCCACAAGATGACGGCCTTCGTGCGCTTCAAGGAGGTGCAGACCGAGGACTGCCCGATCTACCTCGCCTGGTTCGAGCCCGACCACCACATCGTCGACCGCGCCACCGGGTTCTTCGTCAACCGCTTCGCCACCATGCGCTGGACCATCATCACGCCCGAGCGCAGCGTGGCCTGGGACGGGAAGGCCGTGACGCATGGCCCCGGCGGCACCCGCGCCGACGTGCCGGAAGAGGACGCCACCGACGAGGTGTGGCGCACCTATTACGCCAACATCTTCAACCCTGCCCGCCTGCATGTCGATGCGATGAAGCGCGAGATGCCGATGAAATATTGGAAGAACCTGCCCGAGGCGCGGCTGATCGCGCCGCTGATCCGTTCGGCCGGCGAAAAGGAAGCTGCCATGATCGCCAAGGCCCAAGCCGAGGCGCCGAAGCGCGCCGCCATCATCGTCAAGCGCCTGGAGGAGGTGCGCGAGCGCCCCTATGACCCGGGCGAGAACGATCCTCTGCGCCGCCTGAAGCACGAAGCGGAGGCCTGCCAGCTTTGTCCGCTCTACGAGCATGCGACCCAGACGGTGTTCGGCGAAGGCTTGCCGACCGCCGACCTCGTTTTCGTGGGCGAGCAGCCGGGCGACAAGGAGGATCTGGCCGGCAAACCCTTTATCGGACCGGCCGGGGCGATGTTTAACCGGGCGCTCGACGAGGCCGGCATCGACCGGCGCCGCGCCTACGTGACCAATGCCGTGAAGCACTTTAAATTCGAGCCGCGCGGCAAGCGCCGCATCCACCAGAAGCCGGGTGTCGGCGAGATCAACGCCTGCCGGCATTGGATCGAGGCCGAGATGCAGGTGCTGAAGCCGCGCCTGACGATCGCGCTCGGCGCCACGGCGATCCGCAGTTTGACCGGCAAGACGGCGCCGATCCTGTCGACCCGCGGCCAGATTCTGCCGTCGCTTTTCGCCGGGCCGGTGTTCGTCACCGTCCACCCTTCGTTCCTGCTGCGCCTGCCCGACGAGCAAAGTCAGAAAATCGAATACGGGCGCTTCGTGGCCGACCTGAAGGCCGCGCGGGACATCGCGGCCCAGGAGCCGGAACGGGTGGGGTGAGGTCGGCGCCTCCTTTATGGAAGCAAGAATTCTCGTTTGAGGATGTCGACGAGTGCGCGGGCCGCCTCGGCATCGAATTGCAAGGTCTGGCTTTGCGTGCCTGGGTGTTGCCTGCCGGGCCGCCCAAAGGTGTTCACTTGAACAATGCGTCGACCCTCCGTCGAGAAGGCCGAGTAGGTGGCCTCCACTTCGTCATGGATGGACGGCCGATTGAGAGGCTCATGTGTAAGCGTTCCGATTAAGGCCATCGCCAACCCCCCGAGATGAATCGCCCAAGATTAGCGAGCGGCACGCCAGCACCTCAAGCCATAAAGCAACGGGCTTGATCAGGATGGGATCGCTGATGGCGTGTCTCGATGGGCTGGTGGCGCCACGCAGCATCGGCGCGGTGTGCGCGATCCGTGGGAGGTCCCGCTCACGATCAGGAGCCGGGCCACCCTGAAGCAGCCCGGCTCTGATCATCGTGGCAAGTCAACACGTGACAAGGCCATGCCAGCAAGTCGCATGACAGGTTGCCGTCTCAAAACGGGAAGCCGCAAGTCTGGCCACGTCTCTATCATTAACGTTATCTTAAAATTGCATGATCCCTTCGTTTTTGAAGGAACAAACGATGCGGGTTACTCTACGTAGTCATTAATGATATGTGTTGTCTAAGTCACTAAGCTTTACTGGAGTTTGAAGAAAGCTCTCCTAAAACACGTTCGATCTACTGTCTGCGTTCTGAAAGCCGCTGCCATGAAGGTCGACCCATTCCCTGCCGATTGTTGTCCCACCAAGCACAAGGATCTGCTGCTGATCGAAACTCGGTTCGAGGGGCAACACTGCTTCGCCGAACTGCAATGCCGTGTGTGTCAGGCACTTTGGAAAGCGGAGATTGGGCCGACGCCGGGCAGCGCCGACACTTTCGCGAGCGGCATGGGGGATCAGCCTGGGTGGCGGGTGCTCAGCCTCACGCCGCACGCCTCGCACTAACAAGCGGGATTGTGCCATGCCTTTGTCCCAGCAACTGCGGAAGGCGCGTGATCTCCTGTCGTGGAGCCTTGCGGAAGCCAGCGAGCGGACCGGCCTGCCGTCGTCGATCATCGCCCGCGCTGAAATCGGCGAAGGCGCGCCCGACATCACCCTCGTCCAGCTTGCCTGCCTGCAAGGCGCGCTCGAGGCCGCTGGGGTCAAGATCGGCTATGACGGAACGGTGGTGCTTGCGCGGGAGGCCCCCCTGCAGGGGTGAAGACGGGAAAACCGCAACCCCGGACCACAAAGCACAGGAGAGTGCTTCCTGGGATCGGTCGATCGTTGCCCTGACGATGCCGAGACTGCGGGCGACCGTTGTTGCATCGCGCTTTGTCGTAAAGGTGCAACATTCGGGCAGAGTTTACGGGCCGCCATCAAATCGAACAGTCATCAGCGGCATCGTCCCCTATGATTGACCGATCCACGGGAGATCGATCATGCGAGTCGCCGGCCTTCTTCTTTCAACAGCCGTTGTTGCCCTCACTGCAACCACAGCGTTCGCAGCCGATCTTCCGAGCCGCGCCGCTCCCCCGGTCTATGCGCCCGCTCCGCTGCCTGTCTTCACCTGGACGGGCGCTTACCTCGGCATCAATGCTGGCTACGTCGATGGCACCACGCGCTTCGACCGCACCACGGGCGTTCTCGCCAACAACAATGCGTCCTTGAACACCGGGATTCGCCCGACGCGGCACACGATCGGCGACGATGGTTTCACCGCTGGCGGTCAGATTGGCTACAACTACCAGCTCGGTGGGCTTGGCGGCTTTGGCGGCGTGGGGAGCGGCATCGTGGTCGGCGTCGAGGCGGACGCAGCCTATACCGATCTTGATCGCACCGACACGTTCAGCAACACGTCGAACTTCGGTGCGCTGGTCACGCCAGGGGCCGCCGCAACGACGCGGGTCAACCAATACCGCAGCGAGCTCGATTTTCTCGGCACGGTCCGTGGTCGCGTCGGCTATGCGTTCAACCAGTTCCTGATCTTCGGGACGGGTGGTTTCGCTTATGGGGATGTGAACCGCCGCACGACCTATTACGGGCCGAATGCCGACACGACGCCGTTCTTCCAGGGCAGCAATAACGGTATCAAGACCGGCTATGTTTACGGCGGCGGTATCGAATATGCGCTGACGGCGAACTCGTTCCTGAGTTTCCTCAACGTGTTCCATTCCAGCGCCGTGACAATCAAGGCCGAGTACCTGCGCTACGATCTTGGCAGTGACACGCTGACCTTCCCCGCCGTGGGGGCTGCGGCGGCTCTCGGGCTTGGTGGTTACAGCGAGCGGGTGCGAACCGAAGGCGACATCGCCCGCGCCGGCATCAACTACAAGTTCTAGGATCTGTCCGGGCCAGGTGGAATCCATTTGGCCCGATGAAGATGGTGCCGAGCGGGTCGAAACGATTACGGCCGCCGTTGCTCGCGTCGCGCTCGCCTGACCTCGGCCGCGATGCGATCGGAGTGTTCCTTGGCCAAGCGCTGGGCGCGAAGCTTGGCGATCTTTTCGGCCTCGGGGTCTCGGACGTGTTGAGCCTCGCTGGATGCCGGCTGCTTGAACACGGCTTCGGCTCGCGCCTTGGCGGATTTATCGGGCGTCGCCATCGTCACAATCGCTCCATGTCGGGGCATTCAAGCGTCCGCAGCCCCCGCTGATCTCATCAACCGATCGAGGAAGCCTCGGCCATCAGCGCAGCGTCGTCGCAGACGGCTTGATGAAGGCCGCGACGACAGCCCCGCGCCGCGCCAAGCGTCTCGGCCCCCCGTCTCTGCACACGGCGCGCCGGAGACCCACTGATCGGCAACGACCCGGCATCAGGGATGCGGAGCCATTGAATACTATGGGTGGAACGCCGACGAGGCCGGCCGCGATCCATCGATGCGCGACCGGCCCGTTCTTGCAAAAGCCTTGGCGGCCGGAGGTCTAGCTGGCGTCGATCACGGCGTCATGGTGAAGGGCGCCGTCATCTTGGCGGCGTTGTCCTTGGTGATCAGCACGCAGTCGAACAGCTGCTTTTCCTGGGCGGCGCCGGTCTTGCCGGTCTTGATGAAGCTGTCGGCTTCCTGCACGGCCTTGGCCGAGAAGATCGCGACGGGCTGCAGCACGGTATATTGCAGCTCGCCCGCCTTGACGGCCGACACCGCATCCGGCGAGCCGTCGAAGCCGCCGACCTTGATGCCGCTGAGCTTGCCGGCTTCCTTCAGGGCCGCCACGGCCCCGAGCGCCATCTCGTCATTGCCCGAGATCACGCCCTGGATGTCCGGATGCGCCTGCAGCAGGTTCTGCATCTTGTCGTGGCCCTGCGTGCGGTCCCAGTTGGCGACCTGCGAGCCGACCTTCTTCAGGTCGTCGTACTGGCTCAGCACGGTGTCGTAGCCGTTCGAGCGCGTGGCGGCGTTGTTGTCCGACGGCGAGCCGAGCAGTTCGACGTAATTGCCCTTCTGGCCGATCGCCCGCACCCATTGCTGCGCCCCGAGCGCCGCGCCCTGCGCGTTATTGGACACGAGCTGCGCCTTGGCGAGGCCGTCCTGGTTGATCTCGGCATTGACGAGGATCACGGGGATGTTGGCCGCGATGGCTTTCTTGACGGCGCCGACCGAGCCCGACGCATTGGCCGGGTCGAGAATGATGGCCACCGACTTGTTGGTGATGGCGGTGTCGATCAGCGTGCTTTCGGCATTGGTGTCGCCCTTCGAGGCGCCGACATTCGCCTCATAGCCGAGCTTCTTGGCCTCGGCCGAGGCGACATTGCCTTCCGTCAGCCAATAAGGATTGGACGGGTCGTTGACGATGATCGAGATGAGCCCGGCCGCCGAGGCCGAGAGCGCGGTGCCGGCCAGCAGCGGCGCCGCGAGCGCAAGCGCCTTGAGCGTGGTGGTCATTGCCTTCCTAGACATTCACATACCCCTAGATGGTTGCTTGATGCCGGTTATCCGGCTGTTTCCGATGGGCCGTTCCCGGCCCATGGGGCCTAGCCCGCGAGCTTCGCTGCGGGTGTCGCTCCTGCGACGGCCGGCGCCTTGGCGCGGCCGCGATACTGGATGGCGTTGAGCAGCACCGCCAGCACGATCACCGCGCCCGTGAAGACCGTCTGCCAGTATGATGAAATTCCGATGATCACGAGGCCGTCCGACAGGAAGCCGATCACAAAGGCGCCCAGCATCGTGCCACGGATGTTGCCCCGCCCACCCGTCAAGGCGGCGCCGCCGATGACGACGGCCGCGATGGCGGTCAGCTCATAGGTGGTGCCCGCGGTCGGGCCGGCCGAGGTGAGCTGGGACGACAGGATCAAGCCCGCGATGGCGGCGCAGACGCCCGACAGCGCATAGACGGTCATCTGCACGAAGCGGGTCGGCACGCCCGACAGTTCGGCGGCGCGCTCGTTGCCGCCCGAGGCGTACAGCCAGCGGCCGAACGGCGTGCGGGTCAGCACCAGGCTGCCGAGGAAGGCCAGCACCACCATCACGACGACGCCGATCGGCACCCCCATGATGCGATTGAAGCCGAGCCAGTCGAACCCCTGGTTGCCGAGGTCCGGCCGCCCGCCGAGGCTGTTGTAGGTGAGGCCGTTGGTGATCAGCAGCGCGATGCCGCGCACCATATACATGACGCCGAGCGTCGCCACGAAGGCCGGCACCTTGAAGCGCGCGATCAGCACGCCGTTGACGAGCCCGATCAGCCCACCGAGCCCGCAGGCCAGGATCGCCACCACCCAGACCGGCGGGTAAAGGATGACGCCGAACCACGGCAGCGTCACGCCCTGCATCAGGAAGCCGGCGATGACGCCCGACAGCCCCAAGGTCGAGCCGACCGACAGGTCGATGCCGCCGTTCAGGATGACCAGCAGCATGCCGATCGCCAGAATGCCGAACAACGCCACATGGGATGCCATGGTGAGGAAGTTGCCGACCGTGAAATAATACGGCGACAGGAACGAGAAGACCGCGATGATGAGAATCAGCGCGAAATAGGCCCGGCCTTCGAGCAGCACGCGGCCGAGTTCGAAGCCGCCGCCCGACGCCGAGGCGCGAGAGGGCGGTGTTGTGGTGGAAGCGGCGTTGGTCAAAAGCGGGGCTCCCGGTGTTCAGTGGACCACGGCTTCGCCGGAGGCGGCCATGATCTGCTCCTTCGAGGCGTCGGAGCCGAATTCTGCGGAAATCTTGCCGCGCGCCATCACGATGATGCGGTGCGCGATCGACAGGCACTCGGCCACCTCGGAGGTGGAGAACACCACCGCGAGGCCGTCCCGGGCGCGTTCGGCCAGGAGGCGGAACACTTCCGCCTTGGCGCCGATATCGATGCCGCGGCTCGGCTCGTCGAGCAGGATAACGCGCGGATGGGTGGTCAGCATCTTGCCGATCACCACCTTCTGCTGGTTGCCACCACTGAGCGACCCGATGGCCGCGTGGCCGCCAGCCGTCTTGATGGTGACGCTCTTGATCGACTGGTCCACCATGGCGCGCTCGGTCGAACGCGACAATAGCACCCGTTTGGCAAAGGCGCCGATCGAGGCGAGCGACAGGTTTTCGCCGACCGTCATGGTCTGCACCAGGCCGTCGCGCTGCCGATCCTCCGGCACCAGCGCCAGACCCTGCGCGATGCGCTCGGCGATGGTCAGGCGGGATATCTCCCGCCCCTCGAGCCGCACTTCGCCGCCCGCCTTCGGCACCCGGCCCGCGATACATTCCAGCATCTCGGTGCGGCCCGCGCCCATCAGGCCGTAGATGCAGACGATCTCGCCGGCCCTGACATCGAGCGACAGGCGGTCCACAACCGCGATCCCGGTGTTGGCGGCGTCCGTGACGGTAAGGTCCCGCACCGACAGCGCGACCTCGCCGAACTGGTAGCCGGTCGGCGGCGTGCCGAGGTGGTAGTTCTCGCCCACCATGTTGCGGACGATCCATTCGAGATCGATGTCGGCGCGATCCGCCTTGGCGGTCATCGCCCCGTCGCGCAGCACCACGGCGTAGTCGGTGATCTGCAGCGCTTCTTCTAGGTGATGCGAGATATATACGATGGCGACACCGCGGCTCTTCAGGTCGCCGATCACCTTGAACAACACCTCGACCTCGGCGGCCGACAGCGCGGAGGTGGGCTCGTCCATGATCAGGATGCGCGAATTGACCGACAGCGCCCGGGCGATCTCGACGATCTGCTGCTGGCCGAGGCGAAGCGTCTCGACCGGGGTCATCGGGTCGATGTCCTCCTCGAGCTCGGCCATCAGCACCTTGGCCTGCCGGGCTTCCTCAGCGTAGTCGATGCCGGTCGGGCCGGCGATCTCCCGGCCCATGAAGATGTTGTCGCGCACGCTCATGTTGGGCGCGAGGCTGAGCTCCTGGTGGATGATCGAGATGCCGGCGTCGCGCGCTTCCGAGGCCGAGGCAAAGGTGACGGGGCTGCCGTCGAGCTCGATGGCGCCCGACGTCGGCTTCACGACGCCCGACAGGATCTTCATCAAGGTCGACTTGCCGGCGCCGTTCTCGCCAAACAGCGTCGTCACCTTGCCGCGGCGCACTTCGAAGTTGACGCCCTTCAGCGCGTGGACGCTGCCATAGGCCTTGGCGATGTTGTTCGCCGTCAGCACCACGGCCGCATCGCGGTCCGGCGCGGCGTCGGGCCGGGTCATTGCACCACCACCTTGGTGGGCGTGACCAGCCAGGCCTTGGGGTCGCTGGTCTCGAAGGCGCCCACCACCGACAGGGTTTTGCCGGTGAGGTTCGCGGTGTCGATCTTCGACAAGACCTGCTTCTTCATCTCCTTGTTGAGGGCGGAGCCGGCGTTCTGATACTCGATCTGATTGGTGAACTGGCCGAATTTCACCGTGCCGGGGACGTCCCGCAGCGCGGTGCCGTTGATGGCGGGCCCCGTCTGGACCTGGACCTTGAAGCCGTCCGGCAGGCCGGGCACCTGCAGGTCGTAGACGCCGAGGTCGGATTTACCGGCCGTGCCGGTCAGCGTCACCGGATAGGCATAAGCGTCGCCGCCCGGCGCCTGCACGCCATATTGCTTGGCGGCTGCCGCCGGGTCCTTGGCCAGGGCGGTCGCCAGCGTCACCGCATCGACGGCCTTGGCTGCAACCGCCGCCTGGACCTTCGGGAACTCGGTCCGGCCGAACTCGGCCGGCACGAAGGCGCCGGGCGGGCCGCCGCCATCAGCACCGATCCGCACCACCTTGGTGTCATAGGCCATGACACCAACCAGCACGATCGCGGCCACGGCCCCGATGGCGGTGCGGGATCGCGCGCGGGCGGGCGCCTTCGGGCGCGTCGCGGCAGACTGGCTCATCAGGCGGCCTCCATCCAATGGTCGAAGTCATCGCGCTGGCTTTGCGAGATGTGCAGGCCGTGCTTGGTGCGGCGGCGCAGGATGTCCTCGCCGGTCAGCGCCCATTCGGTACGGCGCAGGAAGTCGGCCTCGCGGCGATACAGGAGCCCGCCGAAATGCTGGCCGAGGTCGGCCATGGTCGTCGCGCCCTCGAGCAACTCGCGAATGCGGGTGCCGTAAAGGTGCGCGTAGTGTTCGGCGAGCGCCGGCGGAAGCCAGGCGTAGTCGGCCTGGACGCCTCGCAGGAAGGCCGCGAAGTCGGCGTTCGGGATGTCGCCACCGGGCAGCGGCGCCGTGGCGGTCCAGGCCCGCCCGGCCTGCGGGAAATGACCGGCGATCTTGTCGAGCGCGTGTTCGGCGAGCTTGCGGAAGGTGGTGATCTTGCCGCCGAACACCGATAACAGCGGCGGCTGGCCTTGCGTGTCGTCGATCTCGAACACGTAGTCGCGCGTCACGGCGGAAGCGTTCTTGTCGGCGTCGTCGTCGTAGAGCGGCCGCACGCCCGAGAAGCTGTAGAGCATGTCGGCGGCTTTCAGCGGCACCTTCAGGTAGCGGTTGAGCACGCCCAGCAGGTAGTCGATCTCGGTCTGCTCGATCGCCACATCCTCGGGCTTGCCCGTATAAGGAATGTCGGTGGTGCCGATCAGCGCCTTGTCGCCCTCGTAGGGGTTGACGAAGATCACCCGCTTGTCGTCGTTCTGCAGCAGATAGGCCTGCGGCCCGTCCCAGAACTTCGGCATCACGATGTGGCTGCCCTTGACGAGCCGCACCTTGTATTTCGAGTTGCGGCCCGCGACGCGGCCGATCACGTCCTCGACCCAGGGGCCGGCCGAATTGACGAGCGCCTTGGCCTTGACGGTGTGGGTCTGCCCGTCCTGGCCCTTCATGGTCACCACCCACACAGCGCCGTCACGCCGCGCCGAGGTGGCGGCCGTGCGGGTCAGCACCGTGGCGCCACGGTTTTTGGCGTCGAGCGCGTTCAGCACCACGAGGCGGGCATCGTCGACCCAGCAGTCGGAATATTCGAAGGCTGTCGAATAGGCGTCCTTGATGGGCTTTCCTTCGGGCGCTGTGCGCAGATCGACCTTGCGGGACCGCGGCAGCATCTTGCGGCCACCGAGGTTGTCGTAAAGGAACAAGCCGGCCCGCACCATCCAGGCCGGGCGCTGATCGGGCGAATGCGGCAGCACGAAGCGCATCGGCCAGATGATGTGGGGTGCGGCGCGCAACAGCACCTCGCGTTCGATCAGCGCTTCGCGCACCAGCCGGAACTCGTAATATTCGAGGTAGCGCAGGCCGCCATGGACGAGCTTGCCGGATTTCGAGCTGGTGCCCTCGGCGAGGTCGCCCTTTTCGCAAAGCAGGACGGTGAGGCCGCGCCCCGCCGCGTCGCGCGCGATGCCGGCGCCGTTGATGCCGCCGCCGATGATCGCGATGTCGACCGTGCCGTAGTCCGTCATGGCTGGGATCTCGGGTTCGGGAGGGGAGATGCCTGGGGGACTCCGCCACGGATGGCGTCCGCCATGGCGTGCCACACGGGCGGCGCCGCGCGCCGGGCCGCCTGATAGGCCGGGAAAAGGGCCTCGTAGCGCCGCGCCAGCGCCGGGTCGGGCTGCTGCGCGGCGCCGAGCGTCGGCGTCACCCAGCGGTCGATGCATTGGTCCATGGACGGGAAGAAACCGGTCGCCACCGCGGCCACCATGGCGGCACCCGCGGCCCCGGCTTCTTCGCGGCTCGAGGTGCGCAGCGGCACGCCGAGCGCCGCCGCAAGGATGGTGCGCAGCGCCTTTGAGCGCGCCGCGCCGCCGGTGATCCGCACCTCCACCGGCCGCGACCCCATGGCGTCGTAGCAGTCGCGCGCCGCGAGGCCGAGGCCCTCATAGACGGCCCGCATCAGGTCGTAGAAGGAATGCCGGGCCGTCAGCCCGTGGAACTGCGCCCGGGCGGTCTGGTCCACGAAGGGGCCGCGCTCGCCGGCTTCCGAGATGTAGGGGTGGTAGAGGATCGTGCCGGCTTCGGCGGCCAGCACATGGTCGTCGAGGTCGAGGAAGATGTCGGCGCGCGATTTGTCGACGCCGTGCTGCTTAAGGATGCCGCGCGCGAGATCGACCAGCCAGTCGATGTTGAGCGTCGAGGCCATGTTGGATTGCAGCTGCGCGAAGGTGCCGGGTACCGGAAACGCCAAGGTGTAGCCGGTCGAATCCGGGTTGAGTTTTACGGCATCGGCCGAGCGGGCGATCCGCATGTGGCAGCCGGTGGAACCCACGATGGTGCAGCCGGTTTCGCGTTCCGGGTCGTAGAGCCCGGCGCCAAGGCCCGTGGCCACGATGTCGATCGGGCCAAGACTGACCGGCAGCCCCTCGCCGAAGCCGATCTCGCGCGCCGCGGCGGCACTCAGCCGGTGGGTCTGCCGGGAGCCGTCGACCATCGGGGGCAGCAGCCCCGCGCGATCCGCAAGGCCGAGCGCTTCGAGCGTGGCTGGCGCATAGGCCAGCGTGCGGAAGTCGCCGAAGGAATGCACGCCCTCGGACGCGTCGGCGGCCCGCACGCCGGTGAGCTTGAAATACAGCCAGTCCTTCAGGTGGAAGGCCGTCGCGGCCCGCGCCATCGTGGCCGGGCGGTTCTCGACGAGCCAGCGCAGTTGCGGCCCCATCTGGCAGGCCACGAGACCAGAGCCGGTGTTTTCATAAATGCGGCGACCGGCTTCGGAACCCCGCAACGCTTCGGTGATGCGGCCCGAGCGCGCGTCAAGCCAGATCAGCGCCGGGCCTGCCGGCTCGCCATCCGCATCCACCAGCCAGGTGCCGTCGCCCTGCGCCGTCACCGCGATGGCGGCGGTGCGCTCGGCCAGGTCCGGCACCACGGTCGCAAGGTCACGCAGAGTGGCGGCGGCATCACGCCAGGTCTGCCGCATGTCCTGTTCGGCGCCGGCGCCCTCGACCACCTGGTAATGGTTCGGCGTCGCCGCGACGCCCACCTGCACGCCGTCACGCGTGAAGGCGATCGACTTGATGACCGAGGTGCCCGCATCGATGCCGATCAGCAGGTCGCGCGCCATCACGCGTCACGTCCGCGGCGCGCAGCGATAAGCACCCTGATCGCGTGAAGATTGGCCTTTGGCTGTGCCACCGGCGTCCGCCCTGAAAAATTTTTTTCGTTATGCAAAAAATTCCACGCCGGGCGGCTTTCGTCAAGCGTCTTCGATCGAGCCGCCCGTTTATCGCGAACAGCTTGGTCAGGCCGTGAAGGCGGTGTCGAAGAACTGCTCCTCGAGCGCCACGGCCCGGCCGAACAGCGCCTGGCATCGTTCGGCCTCGGCCGGCCCGACGCGGTCGAGCTCCGCCCGCAGGAACCCGACGAGGTCGCGGAAATCGGGATTATCGTGCAGCGTGATCCATTCGGCGTGGATGAAGCGCGGCGGCAGGGCAGCGGCCCGGCTGGCCCAGTCGAGGTAGAGCCATTCGGCCACGCACAGTACTGCCAGCGCCGCCGGATAGCTGCGGGCTGCCGCAGCCTCGGCCATCAGGCCCTTGAAGCCGGCCGTCGGCGCGGCGTCGGGCTCCGCAGCGCGGCGCGCGGTCGCCACCCCGAGATCCGCGAAGGCGCGCTCGAAATAAGTGTTCTCCTCGCCCGCCACCACGCCGACGAAGCGGCCGAGCCGCAGTCGGGGCGCGAGGTCATCGGCGGTCGCCATGGCGGCCCCGAGCAGCGCCAGGAACCGGTCCAGGAAGCGGTAATCCTGCACGAGATAGCGCGCCATGACGGCATCGGGCAGGCTGCCGTCGATAAGCTGGCTGGTGAAGCGGTGGCCCGCGGCCCGCTCCCAAGCCGCACCATGCTGGGCTCGGAGGTCATCGGTGAAGCGCATGGGAGAGTCTCGCGAGGCGTGAGAGTTTCGGCATCCAGCGGCACAGACAGACACCCCCGTGGCGCCCTGTTCCATCGAAGCCTCATTCCGGGGCGGCGAAGCCGAACCCGGAACCGGTGTGCTTCACCTTGCACCCTTGAGGCTCCCCGGTTCCGGCTCTCCGCTACGCTGCGGCCGGAATGAGGGTTCTGGCTACAGCGACTTGTCGCTCCGTCCCAATCCCCGCCTTATTCCGGGGCGGCGGAGCCGAACCCGGAACCGGTGTGCTTCACCTTGCACCCTCGAGGTTCCCCGGTTCCGGCTCTCCGCTTGCGCTGCGGCCGGAATGAGGGCCCGGGTTAGAGCGACTTGCCGCCCGTGGCCCCGTAGGTCTCGCCCGTGATGTAGCTGCCTTCCTGAGACGCCAGCAGCACATAAACGGCCGACAGCTCGACCGGCTGGCCGGGGCGGCCCAGCGGCACCTCCTGACCGAACTTGGAGACCTTCTCCTGCGTCTGGCCGCCGCTCGGCTGCAGCGCGGTCCAGAACGGCCCCGGCGCCACCGCATTGACGCGGATCCCCTTGGCGATCACCTGCCGGGCCAGTGCCTCCGTGAAGGCCTGGATGCCGGCCTTGGTGGTGGCGTAGTCGACCAGCGCCTCGCCCGGGCTATAGGCCTGCACCGATGTCGTGTTGATGATGCTGGCGCCCGGCGGCAGGAACCGCAGGGCCGCCTTGGTGATCCAGAACATGCCGTAAAGGTTGGTCTTCATCGTCTTGTCGAACTGCTCGGTCGAGATGTCGGCGAGGTCCGGCTGGGTGGTCTGCTTGGCGGCGTTGTTGACCAGGATGTCGAGGCCGCCGAAGGCCGCCACGGTCTTTTCGACCAGCTCGGTGCAGAAGCGCTCGTCCGTGATGTCGCCCGGCAGCGCCAGGGCCTTGCGGCCTTCCTTCTCGATCAGGGCGATGACCTCTTTGGCGTCGGCCTCCTCGCTCGGCAGGTAGACGATGGCGACATCCGCCCCCTCACGCGCATAGGCGATGGCGGCGGCGCGGCCGATGCCGGAATCGGCGCCCGTCACCAGGGCCTTGCGGCCGGCGAGCCGGCCATAGCCCTTGTAGCTCGTTTCGCCGTGATCGGGCTGCGGGTCCATCTTCGAGGCGAGGCCGGGGGCAGCCTGCGGCTGCTTGGGGAAGGGCGGGGTGGGATATTGGGTGCGCGGGTCCTGCATGCGCAGGCGTTCGGTGGCGGCGTCGGTCATGGGATACTCCGTGGATGGCGGGGCAACGGCCCTAGGCTGCAGCGGTTCCGGGCGCGATGGTCGCAACCCGACGATTCGAGCGTCAGGACACGGACGCGCAGGCGATCCGGGCGCCGGCCCCGCCGATCGGCTGGCTCACATAATCGTCCGGGTTGGCGTGGATGATGACCGCGGCTCCGTCGTGGCCCAGCAGCGCCGGCACGCTGCCGGCCCCCTGGCGCAGGCGAACCTTGTCGCTGAACAGCTCGGCCGTGGCCTTGCCATCCGCCCCGACATACAGGTTCGGCAGGTCGCCGGCATCGGTCGCGTCGGCGTTGAGAAGGCCGTGCTTCGGCATGCCGGTGCCCATGTGGACATGGCCGCCGGCGCTCTCGAATTTCGGCGCCTCGCACTTGCCCTTCTCGTGGAAATGCAGGCCGTGCCAGCCCGGCGCGAGGTTCTGGGCCTCGATCCGCAGCAGCACGCCGTTCGGGGCTTCGGTCAGCGTCACGGTGCCGAGCGTTTCGCCCTTGGCGTCCTTGAGAGGCGCCGTCAGGGCTGGGTCCGCGAAGGCGGGGCCGACGAACGCGACCGCGAGACAAGCGGCCAGCACGGATGGTTTCAGCATGGGGATCTCCGACGGGTTCGAGGCGGCAACGCCCGGGGGTGGATTCCGGTCGCATCGGCCGCTGGACGGTTGTCGCCCGGGATGGGACAAGCCCGCCCTGGTGGAAACCAAGGAAACACCGATGATCCAGTCAGGCGCTTGGTCGCGCGGCGGCCGCCTCGGTACCGTGATCCTGCTGACGCTGTTGATGCACGGGCCCGCCGTGGCAGCCCCCGACCTGCCGGCCTTCGTGGCCGGCCTGTGGCCCGCGGCCGCGCGGCAGGGCATCCCGCGGCCCCTGTTCGACGGCACCTTTGCGGGGGTGACGCTCGATCCGACCCTGGCGCCGCTGATCCGCGCCCAACCGGAATTCGCGAAGCCGATCGGCGCCTACCTGCAGGCCCAGGTCACGCCAGGCCGCATCGCTCAGGGTCGCGCCGTCCTGGCGACGTGGCACGACGTGCTGGCCGGCGTCGCGGCCGACACCGGCGTTCCGGCCGCGACCCTGGTGGCCATTTGGGGCCTGGAAACCAATTACGGCACTGCCTCCGGCAGCAAGGACGTGATCCGCTCGCTCGCGACCCTCGGGGCGCTCGGCTGGCGGCCCGAGCTGATGCGCGACGAACTGCTGGCGGCGCTGACCCTGCTGAAGGACGGCGCGGTTGCACGCGCGCAATTGCGCGGCTCCTGGGCAGGCGCCATGGGTCAGCCGCAGTTCATGCCGTCGAGCTTCGCCAAATATGCGGTCGACGGCGACCGGGATGGCCGCCGCGACATCTGGACCGACGTGCCGGATGCGCTCGCCTCCATGGCCAACTTCCTGAAGCAACAGGGCTGGCAGGCCGGGCAACCCTGGGGGTTCGAGGTCCGGTTGCCGCCAAACTTCGACATGGCGCAGGCCCACGGCGGCTTCGCCGACTGGGCGGCGCGGGGGCTCGTGCGCGCCGACGGCGGGGCGCTGCCCGGGGCGGGCGACGCCACGCTGTTCTTTCCCGCGGGCGCCGCCGGGCCGGCCTTCCTGGTGACGGCCAATTATCCCGTGATCAAGACCTACAATTTTTCCGATGCCTATGTGCTGAGCGTCGTCACGCTGGCCGACCGCATCGGGGGCGGCGCGCCCCTCCATGCCGCTTGGCCGAACGACCCGGGGCTGCCGCGTGCGGCCCGCATCAGCCTTCAGGCGCGGCTGGCGGCGCTTGGCTACCCGGTCGACAACCGCGAGGGCCGCATCAGTCTCGGTCTGCGCGACACCATCCGGGCCGCCCAGGCGAAAGCCGGCCTCGTGCCGGACGGCAATCCCGACGCGGCGCTTCTGCGGGCACTGCCGGCTCCGTGAGGGTGGCGGCGCTTAGGTGGGCGAGACGCCAGGTGCGGTTCAAGCGGCTTCGGTCAGGTGGATTGCCGGGGCAGGCAGACCCCAGGGGGACGCGAGCGCCGCGTCGCGCAAGCGGGCACGCAGCGCCGGCGCGGCCTCGAAGCCGAAGGGCTCCGCCAGCAGCGGGCGCAGCAGGTCGCAGGCGAAGAAGTTGAGCCAGCCGAAACCGCGCGTGCCCGCGACGCGGTGGCGGGCCGCCCAATTGTAGAGAGCCACCAGTTCAGGCAGCGGGAGGCCGAGCCGCAGGCCGGTGCCGGCTTCGGCCATGGCCCGGAACAATCGCCATATCGAGATCCGCGCTTCGGCCGGGATGGCGAGCGCCGTCCGGAAGCCGCTTTCGATCGCCAGCGCCAGCGTCACGGCGCCAAGATTGACATCGCCCGAGGCGGCCGAGCGCAGGGCCGAGGCGCGGGCGACCGCATGTGCGAAGGGCAGCGGCGGCACGGTCGCGGCCCGGTAGGCGGTGCCATCGCGGCCGAGGCCTGCTGCATGCCGGGCCAGAAGGTCGAGCAGATCCGACAGCAACAGGGCATGGGCCCTTTCGCCCGGCTGGCTGGCCGGCCCCAGCAGCGCGGCCGCGACGGGGCCGTAACGGACGAACAGGTCCGCCTGCGCGCCATGCCAAGCCGCCCAACCCTGAGAGCCGGGCAAAGGCCGCGGCGCAAAGACAAGCAAGGCCGGCTCAGGGAGCCCGGCCGGGCTCGGGCGTGGAATCTCGCCAGCACAAAGGGTTGTGGCAAGGCGGGTCAGGACGCTGCCGGCCCGATCCAGCAGTCTCGCATCAACGGGACCGGGCGCATCCTCTAGGCGTTGGACGATCCGGGTGAAGCGGACCAGCGTGCGCCGATTGTCGGGCGGCATGGCGGCAGGGTCCGAGGCTCGGCCGGCGACCCCAAGGCGCTCAGGCTGCGGCGGTGTTGTATTTTTCAGCGAGCTTCTGTTGCAGCTGGTTCGGCTGCGCCGGTGTTGCGATGTCCCGGGCGACGCCAGGACCGCGCACATCCGCGATCGCACGGTCAAGCGCCTTCAAGGCCCGGTAGTCCTCCGTCTGCATGAGGCGCTCCTCGATCTGCAGGCGCAGGGCGCCCATGGCGATGATTGCAGAGCCTTCCATCATGGTCCGGGTTCCTTCCAGGCGATGCGGAAGCATGACCTGCCAGGGTGAATGAACCCTAAAGGCAGGTCGCGAACCTCAACCGAAAATCGCCTGTCAGGCTAGGCCCCAGCCAAGCCTGACTTCCAACGCAAGTCCCTGAAAGCCGCCCCACGCCACCCCTGGCTTCAGAAGTCGAAGAAGATGCCGCCTGATTCCTGGCCACGGGGATTCTCGTTGAACGGCAGCGAAAAACGCCGCGGCAAGGTGGAACGGCCAAAACTGTCCTGCAGATAGCTCGCGTAGATCGGCTCGTTCAGCGTGGTGCTGGCCGATAGATTCGAGTCCTGGGTGCCGACGTTGGCGGCGGTTCCCATGTCGAGCCAGCTACGACGGTTCACCGTCAAGGGCGGCGCCTGGGTGGAGACCACGGCGGCCACCCGGTGATGCCGGACATCCTGCGCCTGAGCGGGAGCAAGCCCGGCCAGCAGCATCAAGACCCCAGCGGCGGAAAAAAGGACGTGGCGCATGATTTTGCCCCTGAGACGGATATTCTGGTCAGATAACCATAGCTTCGCCATGAAGTTCCCAACCGAAGCTGAGCTGTCTTGACGTCCACGCACCGTGGAACGGCAGGTCAAAGCGTGCTCTTCAACAAGGCTCGAGAGTCCTGGGGCGCATCGGCCGGCG
>NZ_JARPVX010000072.1:0-20734 GCF_033947565.1 Lichenihabitans sp. Uapishka_5 | reverse complement strand
AGACTCGCACGAGCCCAGCGTCCTGTGAATCCTCTGTGCGCGTCAGTGCACTAGGAGCTGATGGTAGGATTCCAGCCGACGGCCAGTTCGACCCCTCCCTGATCGAGGTCTGCGACCAGCGGGTCGAGGTGCCTCTCACTGCATGGCCGCGCGACTACGCTGGCTTCATAATGGCGCTTATGGAGTCGGGAGAGAACAAATGGGAGAGCGGGAGAATGATGCGGATGCGGATGCGGATGCGGGTGGCGGAGGTCGAGGTGTACGGGCACATGCTAAGCTGCCGCAATGTATAGATAAATATGGAATGAATAACGCGTAGTTATCAGAAACGGCATAGTTTAAAAAAAAAATTTTAGCAAATTTTTCTACGCATATCGATAAACCTAGACTTCATATGAGCAAGCAGTTGATAACTGCTCAATGATAGCACCGACGAATTGCGGAGATGAGTGCGCAAAAACTACTTGACCTTGTGTTGTCAATATCAAGTTTAGCCCCGATTGCACGCGATCCGCCGATCTTTTGATAAATTCCTTTTGTAAGGACCTCAAGCTCATTCGAGGGCGATGATAGGATCTCAGGTTTTTGATATTGTGCTTGGGCCTAACGCTTAGCAATTCCACTTACATTAAGACCGCTCTCTACGGCCTTCAAGTCTGCCAGATAAATAGTCTCTAATTCTTTGCAGAAAATTCGCACAAACGCGTCCGGTCGACCAGCTTGCACACATATATCGTGCAGCTTCGCTTTTAGAATTTTGCAATTTGGATGGGAATCCTGATCTCTTATAATAATAAACTTAGCCTCCGGATTCAAATAACCCTGAATTCTTTGACGCATTCGTCTCTCAAGGTCATTCTTGCCTTCGAACACCATGTATGTTGTTTTCGAAAAGGAAACCTCAAGCCTTGGAATTAATCCTTCAAGCATTGCACGTGCAGAGGGCTCTTCCAGCAGAAATACCAGTTCTGTCAATGTGGGTCAGCCCCTGCAAACAAACCCTGTTTCCACAACGCGCCCATTAAATCGCCATCCGACATGTAAGCAGCAACCTGCGGATCTTCAGACGCTTTCTTAACAGTAGTGTAACCTCCTTCTTTGACCAGCCAAACTACTTCGCTCAACGAACAGGCATTTAAAAAATCTGGGGAATGTGTAGACACAAGTACCTGACCCCCACGGCGCGCGTACAGCCTAAACTCCTCTGCTAACTCCGCCATCAGATTTGGATATAATTGATTTTCTGGCTCTTCAACGCATAGAAGAGGGTGAGGATTTGGATCGTATAGGAGAGCTAAATAGGCAAACATTTTGATGGTACCATCAGATACATAGCGGTCTAGAAATGGAGTGATGAATGCTCCGTCCTTGAAGCGGAGTGTAAGATATCCGTCTTCTGTGACAAGTGGCTGTATTTCCGACACACCAGGTACTCTAGAGGCCATGACCTGCAATATTTTATGAAAAACGGACGGATGCTGCTCGTAAAGGTATTGGGCGACACGCGGCAGGTTATCACCGGATTCCGAGAGATGTTCGGATTCGCCAGTTATTTCTTTCCGGCCCCGTGCCGCACTAATATGGAAATCTGAAACGTGCCAAGATTCGATAAGGCGTCGAAAGGCATTTGCCGCCTTGAACCTATCGAATTGTCCCAGTCCTTTAATAGCTAAAATATCGGGCGACTGTAATTTTGTAAATTCTCTGTCAAGCTCTTCATCTGCCCGATTGAAATCTTATTCGTTAATTATTGCCCAACCTTGGCCGCTTTCGAAATCTAAAAAGTAAAATGGCGCGCCGTATCTGCCACGCTTGTAGCGAAGGCTTTCCCGTTTAACGAATGGAGCCCCTTTTTCTTCTGAAATCTCTAGCGTATACGTAACTAATCTGTTCGTTCCTACAATTTCCATTCTGTATTGTATTTCGATCAGTATGGATTCGTTTGTCGCGCCTCGACTTAGGACCTCACGGAAACGCCCTCGTGCACTAAGAGCCTGACGAACGTTGCTCTGCAAACAGTCGTGTAGAAAGCCGAATACATCAAATAGCGTACTTTTGCCTGTGCCGTTTGCTCCAACGACAACCATAAACGGAGGGACATCTGAGATATCGACCGACTTGAATGCCTTGAAATTCCTAAGGCGAATGGATTCTATGCGCATGCCAAAACTCTCATTCGCTTCAACTTAGCTGTGTATCGCGTAGAAGCGATTCGATGGCCCACTCTCTCATGGAGAGTTCAAAGTCGCTTGCTACGTTTTACGCCGCCCGCCCCACCTCACCCCGCGCCGCCAACGCCTCCTTCTGCTTCACATCCTGCGCCGCATAGAAGCTCGCATTGTGCTCGCCCCGCAGCGCCTCGCGGGTGAAGCGAATGAGGTGGTGGCAGACGAAGCCCATGTTGTAGATCGCCTCCACCTGGCCCTTCTTCAGCGCGTGCCAGGCCGAGCGCCAGAACACGGCGCGGTAGTCCGACTTGACGCCGATCTGCCAGACGATGTTCCAGCCCATGAAGAGGCCGCGGCGGAGGTTCGCGCGGGTGAGCTTGCCGCGCACCGGTGTCTTGATGCGGTGGCCGTAGGTGGTGTCCATCTGGGCGCGGAAGCGGGCGAAGATGTTTTCCGGCGCATAGGCGTGCGCGATGGCACGGCGCCAGCTCGCCACCACCTTGTCGTGCGGGCGCAGGAACTTGACGTTCGATTCGAGTTTCGGGTCGTCGATCAGCCGGTCGGCCTTGGCGAGGCGGTCCCAGAGGGGGGTTTTGGGCAGCGCCTGCAGGATGTTGATGGTCAGCACCGGCACGTTCGAGCGGTCGATGAATTCGATCAGCCGGTCTTCCGACTGGTCGGTGTCGGAATCGAGCCCGAGGATGATGCCCGACGTGACCTCAAGTCCGTAGGAATTGAGGGTCTCCAGCGCCTCGTACATCGGCACGGCGTTGTTGTGGTCCTTGGCGATGGCCTTGAGGGCGTCGAGCTCGGGAGTCTCGATGCCGACGAAGACCGTGAAGAACCCGGCCTCCCGCATCATGGCCAGGATGTCGGGCTGCTTCGCCATGTTGAGCGTCGCCTCGCAGGCGAATTGCAGCGGGTAGTCGTGCTTCTTCTGCCAAGCGATCAGATGCGGCAGCATCTCCTTCGTGGCCTTGCGGTTGGCGATGAAATTGTCGTCGACGAAGTAGATGACGGCCGGGTGGCTCGGCTGCGAGATGAAGACGTCGAGCTCGCGCAACAGCTGTTCGGGGGTCTTCAGCCGCGCCTGACGGCCGTAGAGCGCCGGGATGTCGCAGAACTCGCAGCGATAGGGGCAGCCGGAGCTGAACTGCAGCGAGCCAAGCAGATAGGTTTTCAGCGGGATCTGGTCATAGGCCGGCAGGGGGAAGTCCGACAGGGCGACGCGCTCGGTGGTTTCCAGGCGCACCTGTTCGGGCGGCGGCGTCAGGTCGGCATCAAGGATGCGGATCAGCCGGTCGGTGGCGTCGCCGAGCTCGCCGATGTGGAGGTAGTCGAATTCCGGATATTTTTCCGGGGCGCCCGACACCGAGGAGCCGCCGATGCAGGTGACCTTGCCATAACGCTTGCCGCGCTCGTGGATGGCCCGCACCTGCCGTTCCTGGATGTGCATGCCGGACGCGAAGACGGCGTCGCACCACTGAAAATCGTCATCCGTGGCGGGCGCGATGTTCTCGTCGATGAAGCGCACGTCCCAGGCTTCGGGCAGGTAGGCCGCGATCACCAGCAGGCCCTGCGGCGGCATGAAGGCGCCGACGCCGGGCATCAACGAATAAGCGTGGTGGAAGGAGCCGAACGAGGGGGTGTAGTGGGGGAACACGCAAAGGATGCGGCGGCGGTTCTGGACTTCGACGGTTGTACGCACCCGGGGGCACTCCTGACAGCGCAACGCGCTTGCACCGGTGAGTCTAGCAGGAAATGTGGCAGGGGCGAGGGGAACAGGCGGCGGCTTGCGTCATCGACCCTCATTCCGGGGCGGCGGAGCCGAACCCGGAACCGGGGAGCCTGGACCTATGTGGCCGTAGCGCCCCGGTTCCGGGTCTCCGCTGCGCTGCGCCCGGAATGAGGATGGATCGAGGGGGCTACCTATCAGGCTCGCACGGGAGAAGGGACATCCCGCCTTTCCCCGTGCTACCACCCCGCCGCTGCAAGGAGGGCCCCATGCAAGGTGTACACGTCGTCGATCATCCGCTGGTGCAGCACAAGCTGACCCTGATGCGCACGGACAGTCGCTCCACCAAGGGGTTCCGCCAGCTGCTGAACGAAATCGGCATGCTGCTCTGCTACGAGGTGACGCGGGACCTGCCGACCGAGCTCGTCGAGATCGAAACGCCAATCCAGACCATGCGGGCGCCGATGATCGCCGGCAAGAAGCTCGTCTTCGCGCCCATCCTCAGGGCCGGCGTCGGCTTTCTCGACGGCATGCTGGACCTCGTGCCCTCGGCCCGGGTGGCCCATATCGGGCTTTACCGCGATCCCGAGACCCTCCGAGCGGTGGAATATTATTTCAAGGCGCCGAGCGACATCGCCGACCGGCTGACGATCGTCATGGACCCGATGCTGGCCACCGCCAATTCGGCAGTCGCGGCCATCGACCGGCTGAAGGCGCGCGGCGCCAAGGACATCCGCTTCGTTTGCCTGCTGGCGGCGCCCGAAGGCATCGCGCGACTGCGTGAGGCCCACCCCGAGGTGATGATCTGGACCGCAGCGGTCGACAGCCACCTGAACGAGCATGGCTATATCGTGCCCGGGCTCGGCGACGCCGGCGACCGGATGTTCGGCACCAAGTGAGGCGCGCCGGTGACGGGGCGGGGCCGAGATTGCGGCCCCGCCCATCCCCAAATTACACGGCGGCGCGCCCATGCTTCGGCCGCCGTGCCCGATGGAGCATCAAACCAGGTGTGAAAACGTGCATCGCACTGGCCGAGCGCCCTTTCCCAGCCCGGAACACTCATGCCATTGTGCGGCCGGTCGGGCAGGGCCCGTGCTTCCGAAGGTGGAGTGTTGCTGATGAAGACGCGTGCGGCGCATGCCTTGGCCGTGCTGGCCGGTGCCAGCCTTTTGTCGATCGGTGCGGCGCAAGCGGCCGACGTCAAGCCGGCGGTCGTGTACGACATCGGCGGCAAGTTCGATAAATCCTTCAACGAAGGCGTCTTCCATGGCGCTGAGCGCTTTAAGTCGGATACCGGGATCGATTTCCGCGATTTCGAGGTGACCAACGACACCCAGCGCGAACAGGCCCTGCGCAAGTTCGCCCGCGACGGGTTCAACCCCATCGTGGCGGTCGGCTTCGGCCAGCAGGAGCCGCTCACCAAGGTGGCGGCCGAGTTCCCCAACACCAAATTCGCCATCATAGATTCGGTGGTCGATAAGCCCAACGTGCAGTCCGTCACCTTCCGCGAGGACCAGGGCTCGTTCCTGGTGGGCCTGCTGGCCGCCAAGGCCTCGAAGACCGGCAAGGTCGGCTTCGTGGGCGGCATGGATATCCCGCTGATCCGCAAGTTCGCCTGCGGCTACGTGCAGGGCGCCAAATACGCCAATCCCAAGGTCGAGGTGTACCAGAACATGATCGGTACCACCGGTGCGGCCTGGCGTGATCCGGTGAAGGGCGGCGAACTCGCCCGCTCGCAGATGGATCGCGGCGCCGACGTCGTGTACGCCGCCGCGGGCGCGAGCGGCCTCGGCGTGCTGCGGGCCGCGGCCGATGGCGGCAAGCTCGGCGTCGGCGTCGATTCCAACCAGGATGCCCTGTTTCCCGGCAAGATCCTGACCTCGATGCTGAAGCGCGTCGACAACGCCACCTACAAGACCTTCATGGATGCCAAGAACGGCACCTGGAAAGGCGGCGCGGAGGTGTTGGGGCTGAAGCAGGACGGCGTCGCTTATTCGATGGACGACAGCAACAAGCCCCTGATGACGGCTGACATGAAGGCCGCCGCCGATGCCGCCACGCAGGACATCATCGCCGGCAAGATCGAAGTGCACGACTATATGTCGGACTCGAAGTGCCCTGAGTAAGCCGTTGTGACGACAGCCGTTCCGGCTCCGGCCGCGATCGAGCTCATCGGCATCGACAAGAGCTTCGGTGCCGTTCATGCCAACAAGGCCGTGACCCTCCGGGTCGCGGCCGGGTCGATCCACGGCATCGTGGGCGAGAACGGCGCCGGCAAGTCGACGCTGATGTCGATCCTCTACGGCTTCTACGAAGCCGACAGGGGTGAGATTCAGGTGGGCGGCGCGCCGGTGCGCATCGCATCGTCGCGGGACGCCATCCGGCACGGCATCGGCATGGTGCACCAGCATTTCATGCTGGTCGACACGTTGAGCGTCCTCGACAACGTCATGTTGGGCGCCGAAGGCGGCGCGCTCGTGGCGCGCGGCGCGGCGGCGATCCGCCTGAAGCTGGCGGAGTTCGGCCGCGCCTATGGGCTGACGGTCGACCCCGACGCGCTCGTCGGAACCCTCGGAGTCGGGCTGCAGCAGCGCGTCGAGATCCTGAAAGCGCTGGTGCGCGGCGCCACCATCCTGATCCTCGACGAACCGACCGCCGTGCTGACCCCGGCCGAAGCCGACCAGCTTTTCGCCATGCTGGATAGGCTGCGGCGCGAAAACAAGACGGTGATCCTCATCACCCACAAGCTGCGCGAGATCATGGCCGTCACCGATCGCGTGTCCGTCATGCGGCGGGGCGAAATGGTGCTGACCACCGACACGGCCGCCACCTCGCCGGCGCAGCTCGCCGACGCCATGGTGGGGCGTCGGGTGTTGCTCACCGTGGCCAAGGGCGCATCGACGCCCGGGCCGGTGCGGTTGGAGGCGCGCAACATCACCGTGCTGGGCCACAATGGCGTGCCGCTCGTGTCCGATGTGTCGTTCACGGTGCGGGGCGGCGAGATCGCCGGCCTCGCGGGCGTCGCCGGCAACGGGCAATCCGAGCTTCTGGAGGCGCTGGCCGGCATCCGTCCTTTGGCCTCGGGCGAGATCCTCATCGACGGTTGCCCTGTGCCGAGCGCGGCGCACAATCCGAAAGCGATCCGGGCCCTCGGCCTCGCCCATGTGCCGGAAGACCGGCACCGCATGGGATTGGTGATGCCCTTCGAGGCGGCCGAGAGCGCCGTTCTAGGCATCCACGGCGACCCGGCCTTCGGGGCCGGACCCTGGCTGTCGCGCCGCCGCATCGTCGCCGACCTGGCCCGCAAGATGGCGGGCTACGACATCCGGCCGGCGGACCCGCGACTGAAGACCGCCAATTTTTCGGGCGGCAATCAGCAGAAGATCGTGCTGGCGCGCGAGATGGAGCGCGACCCCGGCATCGTGCTGGCCGGGCAACCGACCCGAGGGGTCGATATCGGCGCCATCGAATTCATCCACAAGCGCCTCGTCGCGCTGCGCGATGCCGGCAAGGCGGTTCTGGTGGTATCGGTCGAGCTCGACGAGATCATGGCGCTCAGCGATGTGATCCTCGTCATGTGCGGCGGCCGGCTCACCGGTCGGCGCACGCCGCCGCCCGATGCCGCCAGCGACGACACCTTCGTCGGTGAACTCGGATTGTTGATGGCCGGCGTGACGGAGCAGGCCGCGTGATCCCAGTCCGGCCAAGCCTCGTCGCAAGCGCGCCCGCATGAGCGCGCCCATCAGTCTGCCGCGCTGGGCGGACCTCATCCTGGTGCCGCTGCTCAGTGTCGCCACCGCGTTTCTGGTGGGTGGCCTCGTGGTGGCAGCCATCGGGGTCAGCCCGTGGGAGGCCACGAAAACGCTGATCACCGGCAGCCTCGGCTCCGGCGAGGCGCTCGGCTTCACGCTCTACTACACCACGGATTTCATCTTCACCGGCCTCGCGGTGGCGCTCGCCTTTCAGGCGGGGCTGTTCAACATCGGTGGCGAAGGGCAGGCGACCCTCGGCGGTCTCGGCGCGGCGCTGGTCTGCCTGTATGGCGGCGGCTTGCCGGGCTGGCTGCTGATCCCGCTGGCCATCCTGGCGGCCGCACTGTTCGGTGCCCTGTGGGGTCTGGTGCCCGGCTACCTGCAGGCCAGGCGCGGCAGCCACATCGTCATCACCACCATCATGTTCAACTGGCTGGCTTCGACCCTGATGGGTTACCTGCTGGTCAACACCCTGCGAGCCCCGAAATCGATGGAGCCCGAAACCGCCCGCTTTCCCGACCAGGCCGCGATCCCGAGTGCCAAGTCGATCCTCGGTGTTTTCGGGATCGACACTGCCGCGACGCCGCTCAATCTCAGCTTCGTGCTGGCGCTCGGCTGTGCGCTCGCCCTGTGGATTTTCGTGTGGCGCACCCGCAAGGGCTACGAGATCCGTACCACCGGGGCCAATCCGACGGCCGCGATCTATGGCGGTATCGCGCCGGCCGCCATCGTGATGCTCACCATGGCCCTGTCGGGCGCGCTCGCCAGCGGCGTCGCGGTCAACGAGATCATGGGGGTGCAGAACCGCCTGCTGCTCGAATTCACGGCCGGATACGGCTTCGTCGGCATCGCGGTGGCGCTGATGGGCCGCGCGCATCCGCTCGGCGTGGTGCTGGCGAGTCTCCTGTTCGGCATCCTGTACCAGGGCGGGGCGGAGCTTGCCTTCGATCAGCCGAAAATCTCACGCGACATGATCGTGGCCATCCAGGGCTTCGTCGTGTTGTTTGCGGGGGCACTCGACGGGCTTTACCGGCCGCATCTCGCCCGCGTTTTCACGGCCCTGCCGCGCACCCGGTCGGGGCCGATCTGAGATGCACGATTTCGCCACCGACGCTTCGCTGATCCTCGCATCGAGCTTGCGGCTCGCGGTGCCGCTCATCTTCGCCTGTATTGCGGGCCTGTGGTCCGAGCGGGCCGGCGTGGTGGACATTGGGCTCGAGGGCAAGATGCTGGCGGCCGCCTTTGCCAGTGCGGTCGTGGCCTATCAGGCCGACAGCGCCTGGGCGGGCCTCGGCGCCGGCATTTTGGCCTCGGTGGCGCTCGGGCTGCTGCACGGCTTCGCGGTGATCGACCAGCGCGGCAACCAGATCGTGTCCGGTGCCGCCATCAACCTCGTGGCAGCCGGCCTGACGGCGCTGCTCGGCAATGCCTGGTATGGCGAGGGTGGCCGCACGCCGCAGCTCGACACGCCGGCGTCGCGCTTCCTCGAGGTGCCCTGGCCGGGCGAAGCCGCGATGGATGGTGTGCCCGTGCTCGGCCCCATCTACCGTAACCTCGTGGCCGGCCACGTGGTGTTGACCTATCTGGCGCTCCTCGTCGTGCCACTGACGGCCTTTGTGCTCTACCGCACCCGCTTCGGTCTGCGCCTGCGCGCCACGGGCGAGAACCCCGCCGCGGTTGACACGGCCGGCATCTCGGT
This sequence comes from Lichenihabitans sp. Uapishka_5, assembly GCF_033947565.1. Taxonomy (NCBI): domain Bacteria; kingdom Pseudomonadati; phylum Pseudomonadota; class Alphaproteobacteria; order Hyphomicrobiales; family Lichenihabitantaceae; genus Lichenihabitans; species Lichenihabitans sp. Uapishka_5. The sequence goes on along the minus strand of NZ_JARPVX010000072.1, from coordinate 11,380 downwards.
GCGGGGGCTGCGTTACGCGGCCGTGGTGATCTGCGGCGTCTTGTGCGGCTTCGCCGGCACCTTCATGTCGGTGGCCCAGGCGGCGAGCTTCCTCCCCTCAATGACGGCCGGCAAGGGATTCATCGCCCTTGCGGCGCTGGTGTTCTCCAAATGGCGTCCCTGGCCGGCGCTGGCCACCTGCCTGCTGTTCGGCTTTCTGGATGCCCTGTCGATCCGATTGCAGGGCGCCGTGCTGCCCGGCATCGGAGAGGTGCCGGTGCAGGCCATCCAGGCGCTGCCCTACGGGCTCACCGTCATTTTGCTGGCAGGCTTCGTGGGCCGGGCGATCCCACCCAAGGCTTCCGGCATCCCCTACGTGAAAGAGCGCTGATGCCCGACCTAGATGCCATGCTGGATGCCGCGCAGGCGGCGCGGCTGAAGGCCTATGCGCCCTATTCCAAGTTCCTGGTCGGGGCCGCGATCCAGTCCGGCTCCGGTGCCATCTTCGCTGGTGCCAACGTGGAAAACGCCGCCTACCCCCAGGGCAGTTGCGCCGAAGCCTCGGCCATTTCAGCCATGGTGATGGCCGGAGAGCGCCGCATCGCAGCCATGGTGGTGGTGGGCGGCGGGGAGGGGCTGACGACCCCATGTGGCGGGTGTCGGCAACGCATCCGCGAATTCGCGGGCGGCGCAACCCCCATTCACGTCGCCGGACCCGAAGGGCTGCGGGCGAGCTTCACCTTGGCGGAACTTTTACCGCATAGTTTCGGCCCCGAAAACCTGACCGCGTAAGGGCGGCCAACCGGACCCCGCACAAACATGACTCAAGGCCCATCCACGCCGGAAACGGCGGCCCTTGCCACCCTGAGGACGCGCGGCGTCACCGAACCGATCGCGATGGCCTTCGTGCTCGGCACCGGGCTCGGATCCATCACGGACGAGCTGAAGGACCCGATCTGCGTCGACTATGCCGACCTGCCCGGCTTCCCGGAAGCCAACGTGTCGGGCCATGCGGGCCGGTTGTGGATCGGCGCCTGGGAAGGCACGCGCGTCGCCATCATGGAGGGCCGCGCCCATTATTATGAGACCGGCAACCCGCGCGCCATGGAAGCCTCGCTGAGCACCCTGCGGGCGCTCGGCGCCACCACCCTGGTGCTGACCAACTCGGCCGGATCGTGCAACCTCGACTGGCATCCGGGCTCGATCGCGCTGATCGCCGATCACATCAATTTTTCGGGTCTCAACCCGCTGATCGGCGACCTCAGCGACAAGCGGTTCGTCAACCTGCGCGAAGCCTATGACCGCCGACTGCGGGCCCGATTCCGGCAGGCCGCCGCGCATGCCGGGAAGTCGACGCTGCATGAAGGCGTCTACATGTGGTTTTCCGGCCCTTCGTTCGAGACGCCGTCCGAGGTCAAGATGGCGAAGCTGCTCGGGGCCGACCTCGTCGGTATGTCGACAGTGCCGGAGGTGATCCTGGCGCGGCGGCTCGACTTCCGGGTGCTGGCCCTGTCGCTGGTGACGAACTTTGCTACCGGCATCAAGACGGGCGACCCGTCGCATGCGGAAACCAAGTCGGTCGCCACCACGGGCGCGATCGCCCTCAAGCGCCTGCTGCGGGCCTTCGTCAAGGAAGGCCCCGTGGCCTATGCCTGAGGGGCAGGCGCCGGTTCTGCCGCAGGAGGCGATCCGGCGGAAACGCGACGGGATGGCGCTCGATGCCAACACCATCGCGACTTTTGTCGAAGCCGCCGTGACCGGCCGGGCATCGGGCGAGCAGGTGGCGGCCTTTCTGATGGCGGCCTTTCTGCGTGGCCTCGATCGCGATGAAACGGTGGCGCTGACCCAGGCCATGACGCGCTCCGGGCTGCGGCTCGCATGGCCGGACCTGCATGGGCCCGTGCTCGACAAGCATTCCACTGGTGGCGTCGGCGATGCCGTCAGCCTGATCCTCGCGCCTGCCATCGCGGCCTGCGGCGGCTATGTGCCCATGATTTCGGGGCGCGGGCTCGGCCATACGGGCGGCACCCTCGACAAGCTCGAGGCGATCCCCGGCTACGACACGCGGCCGGCGCTGCCCCGGCTGCGCGCCGTGGTGCGCGAGGTCGGCTGCGCCATCGTGGGGCAGACGGCCGATCTCGCCCCGGCCGATCGCATCTTCTATGCGGTGCGGGACGTCACCGCCACGGTCGAGTCGATCCCGCTCATCACAGCCTCTATTCTGTCGAAGAAGCTCGCCGCCGGTCTCGATGCCCTGGTGATGGACGTGAAGACCGGCAACGGCGCCTTCATGCAGGGGCGGGCCGAGGCGATAACCTTGGCGCGCAGCATCGGCGGGGTGGCCCGTGACGCCGGCCTGCCCACGGGCGCCTTCGTGACCGACATGGACCAGCCGTTGATGCGTGCGGCCGGCAACGCGCTCGAACTGCGCCAAGCCGTCGACCTGCTGGCCGGCAGGACGCATGAGCCGCGCCTGATGGCGGTCGTGGTGGCGCTCGGCGCCGCCATGCTGCGGCTTGGTGGCCTCGTCGACAGCCATGAGGCGGGGGCCGCCCGCCTCGTAGCGGCCCTGAGCAGCGGCCAGGCGGCGGAGTGCTTCGACCGCATGGTGGCGGCGCTGGGCGGCCCGAGCGACATCGTGGCCCGTGCCGCGGTCCTGCTGCCCGCAGCCCCGGTGGTGCGCCCCGTCCTGGCCACACGGGCCGGTGTGGTGGGCCGCATCGACACCCGCGCGGTGGGTTTCGCCGTGGTGGCGCTCGGGGGCGGGCGCACGCGCCCGGACGACGCCGTCGATCCGCGCGTCGGCTTCACCGGATTGCTTCCGGTCGGCGCGCCGGTCGAGGCCGGAACGCCGCTCGGCTTCGTGCATGCGGCCACCGACGCTGCGGCTGTGGGCGGCACAGCGGCCTTGACGGCTGCCTATCGGGTGGCCGACACGGCGGCACCAACGCCAGACCCGATCCTCGAACAGTTCGACGTGACAGCATGAGCGACACCGACATCATCCTGGTCGCCCATGGCGGCGGCGAGGGCGCCGAGCCCTGGGTGCAGGCTTTGGCTGAGCGCCTGCCGCAATTCCGCGTGCAATCCCTGCAGGGTCCGTTCGATCCTGCGCGCGTCCGCTATGCGGTCGCCTGGAAGCATCCACCCGGCAGCCTCGTCGGTTTGGACAATCTCCAGGCGATCTTTTCGCTCGGTGCCGGCGTCGATCACCTGGTCTCGGACCCCGACCTGCCCGACGTGCCGATCATCCGCGTCGTGGATCCGGACCTGACCAGCCGGATGAGCGAGTGGGTTCTGCTGCATGTGCTGGCCCATCATCGTCAGGCCCGTCTTTACGACTGGCATCAGGCTGAGAAGCTATGGGAGGACGACCCCCACCAGCCCGCCGCCCATGAGGTGCGGGTCGGCGTCATGGGGCTCGGGGTGCTGGGCAGCGATGCGGCGCGCAAGCTGGACATGATCGGCTTCGACGTGGCCGGCTGGAGCCGCACGCCAAAAGTTCTCGACACCATCGACACCTATGCGGGAGCGGCGGAGCTCGATGCCTTTCTGGCGCGCACCGAGATCCTGGTGGTGTTGCTGCCGCTGACGCCCGACACCCGCGGCATCCTGAACCACGCGCTTTTCGCAAATCTCGCCCGCCATTCGTATTTCGGCGGGCCGATCCTGCTCAATGCCGGCCGCGGCGGCCTGCAGGACGAGGCCGGCATCCTTGAGGCGCTTGAAGACGGCACGCTGCGGGCCGCGACGCTCGATGTGTTCGAAACCGAGCCTCTGCCGCAGGACTCACCCTTGTGGCACCACCCGGCCGTCACTGTGACGCCCCATAATGCCGCGATCTCGAGCACCGACGCGGTGGCCGCGTTTATCGCGGGCGAGATCGAACATTTGGAGGCCGGTGGGGCACCCCGCCACGGCGTCGACCGCGGTCGCGCCTATTGAGCAGGGGCGCGCTCCTGCTCAAGGGCGCCTGATCGCCGTCACGTCGGCGCCGGTCGCGGCTAGAATGCGGCGGCGCGCCTCGGCCAGGGGCTCGGATGTCACGGCCATCGCATGGGCATTGGCGTGCAGCAGGGTGTCAGTGTCGCGCATCAGCCCGACATGGCCGCGCCAGAACACGAGGTCGCCGCGCCGCAATGCCGTGCCGTCGGGCAGGGGGGCGCCCACCTGTTGTTCCTGCATGTCGCTGTCGCGCGGCACGGCCCGTCCCGCGGCCGCATGGGCCACCTGGACCAGCGCCGAGCAGTCGAGGCCGAGGCTCGTCTTGCCGCCCCAAAGGTAGGGCACTCCAAGGAAGCGCTCCGCCACCGCCACGGCCTCCAGCTCGACATCGTCGAGCGGGCGCAGATGACCGGCCGGCACGAAGCCTTCCCGGATGCGCGCATAGGTGCCGACCGTTTCGCCCACGCCGACCTTGGCGCCGAGCGTCAGCGCCCCGATGATCGGCAGCTTCAGGTCCGGACCCGGAAACACCAGGGTGCGCAGCGCCGCCACCCGATGGGTTGGCGCTTCGCTCGGCCCGAGGGCCTCGGCCGGCAGGTAGCCGCAATAGCCATCGCCTGCGAGCTGCACCCAGGCCCAACCCTCGGCGTCGGTGTCGTAGACCGTCACGGCCTCGCCCCGCACGGCCTCCGTGTCGAGCGCGCAATCGAGCCGTGGCGCCCGGCGTAGCGGCACCGCGGCGGCGGCGATGCTGCGGACCTCGCCTTCGACGAAGGTCGCTGCTTCGACCTGCCCGCGCAGAAAGGCTGCGGCGCGGTCGGGGCGGGCGGGGGTCAGGCGGCGGTCGAAGCTCTGCGTCATGCCGGGTATCGCTGCGAGAGGAAATCGTAGAGCAGGCGGGCCACCTGCACTTCGCCGCCTTCCGGGCGGCCCGGTTTTGCGGTCGGCACCCAGCCGAACATGTCGAAATGCGCCCACACCTGCTGCGGCTCGACGAAGCGGCGCAGGAACAGCGCCGCCGTGATGGCGCCCGCAAAGGGGCCGCCGACGTTGTTGAGGTCGCCGACCTTGCCGTCCAGCATGGCGTCATAGGGGTGCCACAGCGGCAGGCGCCACACCGGGTCCCGCACGTCGCGGCCATGGCGCATCAGGCTTTCGGCCAGACCGTCGTCATCGGTGAAGAACGGTGGCAAGTCGGGCCCCAGCGCCACACGAGCGGCGCCCGTCAGGGTGGCGAAGTCGAACAGGAGGTCCGGCTTGTCTTCGCCCGCCAGCGCCAGGGCATCGGCCAGGATGAGCCGGCCTTCCGCATCGGTGTTGCCGATCTCGACCGTCGGCCCCTTGCGGCTCGGGATCACGTCGCCCGGCCGGAACGACGGCGCCGAAATGCTGTTCTCGACGATCGGCAGCACCACCCGCAGTCGCAGGTCGAGCCCGGCACCCATCACTATCTGGGCGAGAGCCAGGGCTGTGGCGGCGCCGCCCATGTCCTTTTTCATCAACAGCATGCCGGCGTCGGGCTTGATGTTGAGGCCGCCGGTGTCGAAGGTCACGCCCTTGCCGACGAGCGTCACCGTCGGCGCGCCGACGCGGCCCCAGGTGAAATCGACGAGACGCGGCGCTTCGCGGGCGCCGGCCCCGACCGCGTCGATCAGCGGGAAGCCGGCCGCCAGTGCCTCACCGGCCACCACCCGCACCGTGGCGCCGTAGCGGAGCGCGAGGGCTTCGGCCGCAGCCGCCAGCGCGGCCGGGCCCATGTCGCGGGCCGGGGTGTTGATGAGGTCGCGCCCGAAGCCGACCGCCTCGACGATGCGCAACAGCCTCGCAGTGTCCACTCCCTCTGGACGGCAGAGCCGGGCCTCGGCGGCCGGGCCCGCCTTGTAGCGGCTGAAGCGATAGCCCGACAGGGCCCAGGACAAGACCGCGAGGTCGAGATCCGGGGTTTCGGGCACGAAGCGATAAAGCCCGGACGGCAGCATGGTGGCGAGCCGCCCGGGTAGCAGGGGATCGTAGCCGCGGCTGCTCGGCTCGGCGGTGCCGAACAGCACGAGCGCCGACGCCTCGCCCTCGGCTGGCAGCACGCAATGCCGCCCGGGCCCGGGCTCGAAGCCGATCAAGGCCGCGTAAGCCTGCTGCCCGGGTGACAGCGCCGACCGGGTGCTGTCCCAGCCGCTCTGCGACACCACCCGGATGGGCGTGGCATCGGTCGTTTCGTCGGCAAAACTGAAGCGCATGGCGGGTCTCCGCAATGGCGCAATTAACGCCTGATTAGGGTTAACGGATTACAGCTACACCGTGCGCCGAGCCGCTTCGCTCGCGCCAGGGAGCCGACCGTTGATCCAGAGGGCTAGCGTTTCGCCCCGTCGCCCGCAAGCCTCGCGGCTCGCCGCTTTGGCGCTGGGCGTGCCGCTCGCCATGAGCCTGGCCGGCTGCCTTGGCTCGACCCCTGATGTGACCGGCTCGATCCGCGCGCCGGCGGGCATCGCTGGCCCCGAGGCCGATCGCGCCGCGACCGATCGCTGGGCCGCCCGCTACAAGGCCGACCCGAAAGACCGCACGGCGGCCCTCAATTATGCCAGGGCGCTGCGCGGGACCACGCAATACAACCAGGCCGCGGCGGTGCTCGAATCGCTCGCCATCGCATCGCCCTATGACCAGGAGGTCCTGGCGGCCTATGGCAAGTCTCTGGCCGATGCCGGACGCCTGAAGGAGGCCGCAGCCGTTCTGGGCCGTGCCCACACGCCCGAGAACCCGAACTGGAGCGTGCTGTCGGCGCAAGGCTCGGTCGCCGACCAGCTCGGCGATCACGGGCAGGCGCAGGGCTATTATTCCGCCGCGCTGAAGATCAAGCCGGACGAGCCGCATGTGTTGTCGAACCTCGGCCTGTCCTACGCGCTCGACAACCAGTTGAGCCGTGCCGAGGCCACCATGCGACAAGCTTCGCAGAGCCCCGACGCCGATGCGCGGGTGCGGCAGAACTTTGCCCTGGTGCTGGCGCTCGACGGCAAGTTCGAGGAAGCGCAGCGAGTGGCGGAGCGAGACCTGTCGCCGGCCGATGCCGCCGCCAGCGTGGCGGCGATCCGGGGGATGATCGCCCAATCCGACACCTGGAGCAGCATTCAGGGCAAGAACGGCAAGGCCGCCAAGGCCAAGCTGGCCACAACCGCGCCGCTCTAGCGGTCGGCCGGCCCGGGCTCGGCCGCAAGCCGACCGTTCAGCGGATTATCCGGGTCCCACCCGTAACGCAGCGTCTCGAAGCGAAGCGTCAGGGCATCCAGCAGCAGCAGGCGACCCACCAAGCCTTCGCCGAAACCGACGATCTCACGCAGCACCTCGAGCGCCATCATGGCGCCGGCGATGCCCGTCAAGGCGCCGAGGACGCCGGCTTCCGCGCAGGTCGGCACCGTGCCGGGCAGGGGCGCTTCGGGAAACAAGCAGCGATAGGTCGGATTCGGGGTGCCATCTTGGTCGACCTCGAAGGGCCGCAGCGTCGTCAAGGTGGCATCGAAGGTGCCGACAGCCCCGGTGACGAGCGGCTTTCCGGCATGGAAGCAGGCATCCGCGACCGCATAGCGGGTGGCGAAATTGTCGGACCCGTCGGCCACGAGATCGTAGCGCGCCAGCAGGTCGGGCGCGGTCTCGGCCGTCAGCCGGGCCGGGTGGGTCTCGACCGCGACATGCGGGTTGAGGCGCCGCAGCCGGTCGAGCGCCACCTCGACCTTGCCCCGTCCAAGGTCGGCCGTGTCGAACAGCACCTGGCGTTGCAGATTCGACAGCGACACGACGTCGTCGTCCACGATGCCGAGGGTGCCGACGCCCGCGGCCGCCAGATACAGCAGCAACGGCGCCCCGAGGCCGCCCGCTCCCACCACCAGCACGCGGGCGCGCTTCAGCTTCTGCTGCCCCGGACCGCCGATCTCGAGCAACACGAGATGGCGGGCGTAACGCTCGATTTCGTCGTCGGAGAGGATCATGGCTCCGGGTTTCGCACGAACGGCGGGCGGGCGGCAAAAGCTTTATGACGCCCGCGGCGCGGCTTGCTAAGGCCGTGCGAGGTTGGAGGAAACAACATGCCCGAAGGCAAAGCCGCGTCGACCACGGCGGCCGCGATCACGGCGCGGCTCGACCGCCTGCCGGCGACCCGCAGCCTGTGGCGCCGCATCGCCATCCTGTCGCTGGGCGGCGCCTTTGAATATTACGACCTGTTCTTTACCGGCTACGTGGTGCCCGGCATGGCGCGCGCCGGGCTGTTCACGCCCGAAAGCCTGGGCCCGCTGACGGCCTTGGGCAGCGCCGGCGTCGGCGGCGCCGGCACCTTCGTGTTCATGACCTTTGCGGGCTTGTTCATCGGTGCCCTGCTGTTCGGCTCGGCGGCTGACCGGTTCGGTCGTCGCGCCGTCTTCACCTGGTCGATGCTGTGGTATTCGGCCGCGACCCTGATCATGGCATTCCAGGCAACCGGCCTGAGCGTCGACCTGTGGCGCCTCATCGCCGGTATCGGCCTCGGGGTCGAGCTCGTCACCATCGATACCTATGTGGCGGAATTGATGCCGCCCGCAGCGCGGGGCCGCGCCTTCGCGCTCAACCAGGTGGTGTCGTTTATGGCCGTGCCCCTCGTGGCGCTGTTGGCCTGGCGCCTCGTCCCCGAAGCGCCGCTCGGCCTCGACGGCTGGCGCTGGGTGGTTTTGCTGGGTGCCGCGGGGGCGCTGGGCGTTTGGCTGATCCGTCGTCGTTTGCCCGAGTCGCCGCGCTGGCTGGCGCGGCAGGGACGGATGGACGAGGCGGTCCGCATCACCGAACGCCTCGAGGACGCGGCGCGGCACGATGGCGCCGTGCTGCCGGTTCTGCCGCCGGTGGTCGAGCCGATCCCGGCGGAAGCACGCGGTCCGGTGCCGGTCGCGGCCCTCTTCCAGCCGCCCTATCGCGGGCGCACGATCCTGCTGTCCGTGTTTCAGATCTGCCAGACGATCGGCTTCTACGGCTTCGCGGCCTGGGTGCCGAGCTTATTGATCGCCAAGGGCATCACGGTCACCACCAGCCTGCGCTATTCCTTCATCATCGCGATCTCGAACCCGCTCGGCCCGATGATCGGCCTGCTGGTGGCCGACCGGATCGAGCGCAAATGGCAGATCGTCGGGGCCGCCCTGGCGGTGGCGGCATTCGGCCTTTTGTTTTCGCAGCAAAGCGAGGCCGGCCCCCTGATCGCGCTCGGTGTGCTGGTGACGCTCGGCACCAACTGGATGTCCTTCGCGTTTCACGGCTACCAGACCGAACTCTTCCCCACCCGCATCCGCGCCAGGGCGATCGGCTTCACCTATGCCTGGAGCCGGTTGTCGGGCGCCTTCGCGGGGCTGATCATCGCGGCCCTGCTGCGCCAGGGCGGCACCACGGGCGTCTTCGTCTTCATCGCCACCGCGATGGCCGGCATCGTGGTGGCGGTGGGCGGCTTCGGTCCGCGCACGCGCGGGCGCTCGCTCGAGGCGATCTCGCCGTGAAGCGCCGCCGCATTGGATGCCTGCCGCGGTTCGGATAGACCATTCACCGATGGGCTTTCGCTTTCTCCACACGGCCGATTGGCAGATCGGCAAACCCTTCGGCTTCGTGCCCGGCGACGCCGGCGCCGACCTGCGGGCGCAACGCATCCGCACGATCGGCCGGGTGGCCGAGGTGGCCCGCGAGCGCGCCGTCGATGCCGTGCTGGTTGCGGGCGACGCCTTCGACGCCAACGACGTGACCGACAAGACGCTGGTGATGACGCTCGAGGCCCTGAAGCCTTTCGCGGGCGCCTGGGTGTTCCTGCCCGGCAACCACGATGCCGCCGTGGCCCATAGCGTCTGGACGCGCCTGCGCGACATGGGCCTGCCGCCCAACCTGGTGATCGCCGACGAGGCGCAGCCGATCGATCGCTGGGACGGCAGGGCGCATGTGCTGCCGGCACCGCTGCGCCGCCGCCGCGAGGCCCTGGACCAGACCGCCTGGTTTGCAGAGGCCCCCACGCCCGACCACGCCTGTCGGGTCGGGCTGGCGCATGGCTCGGTGGCGGGGCGCCTGCCCGGCCAGGAAGCCAGCAACGAAATCCCCGATGACCGCGCCGCCACGGCCGGGCTCAACTATCTGGCGCTGGGCGACTGGCATGGCGCGCTCCGCATCGCGCCGCGTATCTATTATTCCGGCACGCCGGAGCCTGATCGCCACAAGGCGAACCGGTCCGGCTTGGTGCAACTGGTGGAGCTCGACGGTCCTGGCGCGCCCGAACGGGTCGAGGCCATCGAGGTCGGGCATTTCCGCTGGCACGACCTGTCGGTCGACCTCACAGAGGGCGGCTGCCAGGCGGCGCTCGACGCGCTCGACCGCCTGCCCGACGAGCCACGGCGTTGCGTGGTGTCGCTGCGCCTCGCGGGTGTCATCGACCTCGCCGAACGCCGCCGCCTTGAAGCCGCGATGCGGGCCTGGGAGCCGCGCCTGCACCACCTCGCCGTCAACGACGAGGCGTTGCGCGACGAACCCACGGCCGATGATCTCGACGCAATCGATACGGGAGGCTTCGTGCGTCAGGCCGTCGAGCGCCTCCGCGATCAGGCCCTCACGGGAGGGCCGGACGGCGAGGCGGCACGCCTGGCACTCCGCATGCTGTATCTCGATCACCAGGCACGGGCCTGAAACCATGCTGCTGCGCCATATCGCGATCCGGGATTTCCGCAAGATCGGCCGCCGCGACATCGGCGGCCTGGCGGATGGCCTCAACGTCCTCGTGGGCGACAACGAGGCTGGCAAATCCACCGTTCTGGCGGCCTTGCGGGCCGCCTTCTTCGAGCGGCACCGCGTCAGCGGTGCCGTAGCGGACGCCATGCTGCCTTATGGCAGCGCGGTGCGGCCCACGGTGACGGTGGATTTCGAGATCGATGGGCGGCCCTGGAGCCTCACCAAGGCCTTCTGCCAGAAGCCTGAAGCCAGCCTTGAGGGCGCGGGCGAGCGCCACACCGGCGATGCGGTCGAAGAACGGCTCGCCAACCTGCTGGGCTTCACGCCGCCAGGGCGCGGCGCCTCGAATCCGAGAGAACATCATGGCGCCCATGGCCTGCTGTGGGTCGAGCAGGGCTTGCGGGCCAACCTCGGCATCGGGGCCGGACGCGACACGATCGCGGGCGCGCTCGAGCGGGAGATCGGCGAGGTCACGGGCGGTGAGCGGGGGCGGGCGCTGCTGCAGGCCGCAACCGAACGCCGCGACCGCTTCTGGGATAAGCGCGACAAGCCGCGTGGCGCCGTCACAGAGGCGCGTCGCGCGCTCGACGCCGCCGAAGGCGAGCAGGCGGCTTTGCTGGCGCGCCGGCGGGAGCTCGACGACCGCATCGCCCGGCTCGACGCCATCGGGGCTTCGCTCGATCGCCACCGTCGCGACGACCACCTCGGCCGCGCCGTCGCGGCGGTCGCGTCCGCGACCCGGGCCGTGCAGGAT
>NZ_JARPVX010000071.1:0-20815 GCF_033947565.1 Lichenihabitans sp. Uapishka_5 | reverse complement strand
ATGCCGGCCCCGGCCGCACCGCTCGAGCGCCTGACGGGCGCCAAGCCGGCCGCCACGCCCGCACCGGTGGCGGCCGAGCCCGTGCGCTCGGAGGAATATTACCAGACCAAAAGCATGATCTTCTCGGCGCTGCTCGAGGCGATCGACCTGGCGCAGCTGACGACGCTCGATCCCGACAGCGCCCGGGAAGAAATCCGCGACATCGTCAACGAGATCATCGCGATCAAGAACCTCGTTCTGTCGATCGCCGAGCAGGAAGATTACCTCGACGACATCTGCAACGACGTGCTGGGCTATGGCCCGCTCGACCCGTTGCTGGCGCGCGACGACATCGCCGACATCATGGTGAACGGCGCCCTCAAAACCTACATCGAGGTGAAGGGCAAGATCCAGCTCACCAACGTGCGGTTCCGCGACAACGCCCAGTTGATGAACATCTGCCAGCGCATCGTCAGCCAGATCGGCCGCCGGGTCGATGAGGCCTCGCCGATCTGCGACGCGCGCCTGATGGACGGCTCGCGCGTCAACGTCATCGCGCCGCCGCTCGCCATCGACGGGCCGGCGCTGACGATCCGCAAGTTCAAGAAGGACAAGCTCACCCTCGACCAACTGACGCGCTTCGGGGCCATCTCGCCGCAAGGGGCCGAGATCCTGAAGATCATCGGCCGGGTGCGCTGCAACGTGCTGATCTCGGGCGGCACGGGCTCGGGCAAGACCACGCTGCTGAACTGCGTGACGAACTACATCGACGACGACGAGCGCATCATCACCTGCGAGGACGCGGCCGAACTGCAACTGCAACAGCCCCACGTGGTGCGGCTCGAAACCCGGCCGCCGAACCTCGAGGGCACCGGCTCGGTCACCATGCGCGACCTCGTCAAGAACTGCCTGCGCATGCGGCCCGAGCGCATCATCGTCGGCGAGGTGCGCGGCCCCGAGGCCTTCGACCTGCTGCAGGCGATGAACACCGGCCACGACGGCTCGATGGGAACCCTGCACGCCAACTCGCCCCGCGAAGCGCTGAGCCGCCTCGAATCGATGATCACCATGGGAGGCTATTCGCTGCCGTCCCGCACCATCCGGGAGATGATCACCTCCTCGGTCGACGTGGTGATCCAGGCGGCACGCCTGCGCGACGGCTCGCGGCGCATCACCCACATCACCGAGGTGATGGGCATGGAAGGCGACGTGGTGATCACCCAGGACCTGTTTCTTTACGACATCGTCGGCGAGGACGCCCAGGGCAAGATCAAGGGGGAGCATCGCTCGACCGGCATCGGCCGTCCGCGCTTCTGGGACCGCGCCCGCTATTACGGCGAGGAGCAGCGATTGGCCGCGGCGCTCGACGCGTCCGAGGCCGTGTGAGGACCGGGAACGGAAAGCCGGCGTTTACCCTGTCGGGTTAAGGTCGGGCTTGGGATTCCAGGGAACCGCACCGCCGATGGACCAGCACCTCCTGATGACGGTCGTCCTCGCCGGCATCGCCGTGGTGGCGACCGTGCTGGTCGCGTTTCCGGGATTGTTTTCCGACAACCGCGCCGAACAACGGCAGAAGTCCATCGGGGCGCGTCCCATCCGCACGCTCAATGACGCCAGCCGGGACCCGAATGCCCGGCGCAAGCAGGTGTCCGACAGCCTAAAGGACCTCGACAAGCGGGCCGGCACCAAGCCGACCCTGGAGATCCGCCTCACCCAGGCCGGCATGACCTGGACCCGGCGGACCTACATGCTGGTGTCGGCCGGGCTCGGCTTGGGGCTCGGGGCCGTGGTGTTCGTGTGCGGGGGATCGCCCCTGGTGGCCGGCGGCAGCGCCCTGATCGGGGCCTTCGGGATGCCGCGCTGGATGCTGACCTATCGGCGCAACCGACGCTTCAAGCAGTTCCGCCATTATTTTCCCGAGGCGCTCGACATGATCACCCGCGGCGTCAAGGCCGGGCTGCCGCTCAACGATTGCCTGCGGGCGATCGCCCGCGAGGCCCAGGAGCCGGTGCGCTCCGAATTCCGCGCCATCGTGCAGGCCCAGGGTATCGGCCTGCCGGTCGGCGAGGCCGCCGAGAAGATGGCCGAGCGCATGCCGATCCCGGAGGCCAACTTCTTCGCCATCGTGATCGCCATTCAGTCGAAGGCGGGCGGCAACCTGTCGGAAGCGCTGAACAACCTCAGCCGTGTATTGCGCGACCGCAAGAAGATGGAGGGCAAGGTCAAGGCCATGTCGTCCGAGGCCAAGGCGTCGGCCGGCATCATCGGCTGCCTGCCTTTCGTGGTGGGGACGCTCGTCTACCTGTCGTCACCGCAATACATGAGCCTGCTCTTCACCACCGACACCGGGCACATGGTGATGCTGGGCTCTGCGGTCTGGATGGGCATGGGCATCCTGGTCATCAAGAAAATGGTCAGCTTCGACATCTGAGCGCAGGAGAGCCGCGTGTTCGATCTCATCGCGGCTCGCCTGGGCGACTCGCAGTTCTTGTTCTCGATGCTGGTCGCGGTCGCCGCCATGGCGACCGTGCTGACCGTGGCGATGCCCTGGCTGATGCCGGCCGACAACCTGAGCCGCCGCATGAAGGCGGTGTCGACCGAACGCACGCGGCTGCGCGAGCGCGAACGCGAACGCCTCGCCGTCGACAAGAAGGGCCTGCGCGAAAAGCCCAAACCCTATATGGTGCGGGTGGTCGAGCGGCTGAACCTGCGCAAGTGGCTCGGCACCGACACGGCGCCGGCCCAGCTGGCAGCGGCGGGGTTCCGCGGCAAGAAGGCCGAAATCGCCTTTCTGTTCTTCCGGCTGGTGTCCCCGGCCGTGATGCTGCTGGCGAGCTGCTTCTACCTGTTCGTCATCCTGGATCTCGACTGGCCCCTCACCTGGAAGATCGGCGCCGTGCTGGCCGCCACCTATATCGGCGCCAAGGGGCCCGACCTTTACCTCAGCAATGCCACGCAGAAGCGGCGTACGTCGCTCAAGCGCGCGTTTCCGAACACGCTCGACCTGCTGCTGATCTGCGTCGAATCCGGCATGTCGATCGAACATGCGATCCGCAAGGTGGGGCTGGAGATCGGCACCGAATCGGTGCCGATGGCCGAGGAGCTGACCCTGACGGCGGCCGAGCTTTCCTACCTGTCAGACCGCCGCCAGGCCTACGAAAATTTCGGCATCCGGGCCGGCACGGATCACATCAAGGCCGTCACCTCGGCGCTGCTCCAGGCCGAGCAATACGGCACCCCGATGGGTCAGGCCCTCCGGGTGCTGGCCCAGGAAAGCCGCGACACCCGCATGATGGAGGCCGAGAAGAAGGCGGCCTCGTTGCCGCCCAAGCTCACCGTGCCGATGATCTTGTTCTTCCTGCCGGTGTTGTTCGCCATCATCGGCACCCCGGCCATCATCCAGATCAGCGCCGCCAACCATTGAAGCGGGCGTGGGCCGGCCGGGACGCCGGACCCGTTGAAACGACAGACCGGGCGTGAAGCCGGCAATGGCTACGCTCAAGCCTGCCTCAGGTTTCAGGTCGGCATGGGCTTATTCGGGATGGCGTTGCGGGCCGCTCAATGCCGGAAATGCCGGAACCCGGTGAACACCATGGCGAGGCCCGCCGCGTCGGCGGCCGCCACCACCTCGTCGTCGCGCATCGAGCCGCCCGGCTGGATCACCGCCGTGGCACCCGCCTCGATGGCGGCCTGCAGGCCGTCCGCGAAGGGGAAGAAGGCGTCCGACGCCAGCACGGCGCCCCGGGTGAGGCTTTCCCCGAGGCCCGCCGCCTTGGCGGCATCGGCCGCCTTCCAGGCCGCGATGCGGGCCGAGTCGACGCGGCTCATCTGCCCGGCCCCGATGCCTACCGTGGCACCGTCCCGGGCGAACACGATGGCATTCGATTTCACATGCTTGGCCACCCGGAAGGCGAATTTCAGGTCGGCCAGTTCCGCCGGGCTCGGGGCGCGGCGGGTCACCACCTTCAGCTCCATGGATTCGACGTCGGCCGCGTCGCGGTCCTGGGCCAGGAAGCCGCCCGCCACCGTGCGCAGCGTCAGGCCCGGGGCATGCGGGTCCGGCAGGGCCCCGGTGAGCAGCAGCCGCAGGTTCTTCTTGGCCGCCACGAGCGCCACCGCCTCGTCGTCGGCCTCGGGTGCCACGATCACCTCGGTGAAGATGGACACGATGGCGCGCGCCGTTTCGGCATCGAGCCGCCGGTTGACCGCCACGATGCCGCCAAAGGCCGAGGTGCCGTCGCAGCGGTAGGCCTTGGCATAGGCCTCCGCCAGCGTCGGGCCGGTCGCGACCCCGCACGGGTTGGCGTGTTTGATGATCGCCACCGCGGCCGTGTCGCGGGGAAACTCGGCCACCAGTTCGATCGCCGCATCGGTGTCGGCGATGTTGTTGTACGACAAGGCCTTGCCCTGCACCTGCCGGGCCGTGGCGACGCCGGGGCGCCGCTCCCCGGTCAGGTAGAAGGCGGCCCCCTGGTGGGGGTTCTCGCCATAGCGCAGCACCTCCTGGCGGCGGCCGCCGAGCGCCCGGAAGGTCGGCGTCGCGAGCCCGGCGGCCTCCGCCATCCAGGCCGAGATGGCGGCATCATAGGCGGCCGTCCGGGCAAAGGCCTTCTGGGCCAGCATCAGGCGGGTTTCGGCCGTGGTGCCGCCGCCCGTATGACGCATGTCGTCGAGCACCAGCCGGTAATCCTCAGGCTCCACCACCACCGTCACGTCGGCATGGTTCTTGGAGGCGCCGCGGATCATCGCCGGGCCGCCGATGTCGATGTTCTCCACGCATTCCGCGAAGGGGGCACCACGCGCCACCGTCGACTCGAAGGGGTAAAGGTTGACCACCAGCAGGTCGATCGGCGCGATGCCGTGCGACAACATGGCGGCCTCGTGCTCGGGGTTCTCGCGGATGGCCAGCAGGCCGCCATGCACCTTCGGGTGCAAGGTCTTCAGCCGGCCGTCCATCAGCTCGGGGAAACCCGTCAGGTCGGCCACGTCGCGCACCGGCAGGCCTGCCTCGCTGAGCGCCTTGTGGGTGCCGCCGGTCGACACCAGCTCGACGCCCGCCGCGTGCAGGGCCGCGGCGAACTCCCGCAGGCCGGTCTTGTCCGACACGGACAGGAGGGCGCGTTTGATGGGGCGGAGATGGGCCATGGGTCACTCTTGAGGGCGGATCGTCGAGGTGCTGGCCGCCGCATAGCATGATCGTTGCGGCGGAGGAACGCAGGCGGCCGTGATGGTCGCGGCGGCTCGGCGCCCCTAAATGCAATCATGAAGCTTGGCAGCAAAGGTTTCGCGCCTTGCCGCGCGGGCGTCATCATGCCCAGTTAGATCGATGAAGCAGGATCGGGCATGAAGGGAAGAACGGTGCGGGACACCTATCGTGGCCGGCAGGCTTGGCGGCTCCTCGTGGCCGGCGGCGCCGCCGTGGCTCTTCAGGGTTGCAGCCTGCGGGTGCTCGACCCTGCGGGGCCGGTGGCGGCGGGCGAGCGCACGATCCTGCTCAACTGCCTCGCCATCATGCTGTGCATCATCCTGCCCACCATGGCGGCGACGTTGTTCTTCGCCTGGTGGTACCGCCCGGGCAACTACAAGGCCAAGCGTCGGCCCGACTGGAGCTTTTCGGGCCGCGTCGAGCTCGTCACCTGGTCGGTGCCGTTGATGACCATCATCTTCCTCGGCGGTATCGCCTGGATCGGCAGCCACGACCTCGATCCTGCCAAGCCACTGCCGGGCAACAAGACCCCGCTTGAAGTCCAGGTGGTGTCGCTCGATTGGAAGTGGCTGTTCATCTACCCCGAGCAGAAGGTGGCGACGGTGAACCAGCTCGTGGTGCCGGCCGGCACGCCGGTGCATTTCAGCCTGACGTCGAACGGCGTGTGGAACTCGTTCTTCGTGCCGCAGCTCGGCTCCCAGATCTACACCATGCAGGGCATGACCACGCAGGTGAACCTCCAGGCCGACCGCGAGGGCTCGTTCCTCGGCCTGTCGAGCCACCTCAGCGGCGAAGGCTTCGCCGATATGACCTTTGAGACCAGGGCCGTGTCCGATCAGGCTTTCGCGAGCTGGGTCAAGGGCGCCCAGGCGGCCCCCCAGAACCTCGACGACGACGCCTACAAGGCCTTGTCGAAGCAAAGCAGCAAGAACCCGCCCGCGCTCTACCGCCTCGCCGACGACGGGCTGTTCGGCAAGATCGTCGGGCACGTCCTGCCGCCAGGGCCCGGGCCCGACAAGGGTGAGCCCACCCCCGACGTTCATCCCAAGCAAGGAAGCTGACACGTGCTGGGCAAACTCACCCTCGCGGCCATCCCGCTCGACCAGCCGATCCCGCTCGCGGCCGGTGGCGTCGTCGGGCTGATCATCCTCGGCGTCCTCGGCTGGGTCGTGTTCGCCGGGCACCTTCCCTACCTGTGGAAGGAATGGATCACCTCGGTCGACCACAAGAAGGTCGGCATGATGTACGTCCTCATGGCGCTTGTAATGCTGCTGCGTGGCTTCACCGATGCCATCATGATGCGCACCCAGCAGGCGCTGGCCTTTAACGCGCCAGGCTACCTGCCGCCCGATCACTACAACCAGATCTTCTCGGCCCATGGCACGCTGATGATCTTCTTCGTCGCCATGCCGTTCATGATCGGCCTGATGAACTTCGTGCTGCCGTTGCAGCTCGGCGTCCGCGACGTTGCCTTTCCGACGCTGAACTCCGTGTCGTTCTGGTTGACCGCCACAGGGGCGCTGCTGGTCAACGTGTCGCTCGTGGTGGGCGAGTTCCAGAAGACCGGCTGGATCCCGTACCCGCCCTTGTCGGAGCTCACCTATTCACCGGGCGTCGGCGTCGATTATTGGCTGTGGTCGCTCGAGATCTCGGGCATTGGCACCCTGATGACGGGCATCAACTTCGTCACCACCATCCTGAAGATGCGGGCGCCCGGCATGGGCTACCTGCGCATGCCGATGTTCTGCTGGACGGCTCTCGCCACCAACCTGCTGATCGTCGCGGCCTTCCCGATCCTGACGGCCGTATCGGCCATGCTGATCCTCGACCGTTACCTCGACTTCCACTTCTTCACCGACACGATGGGCGGCAATTCCATGCTGTTCATGTCGCTGATCTGGGCCTGGGGCCATCCGGAGGTCTACATCCTCATCCTGCCGGCCTTCGGGGTGTTTTCCGAGGTGGTGTCGACCTTCTCGGGCAAGCCGCTGTTCGGCTATCGCTCGATGGTGATGGCCACCATGGCGATCTGCCTTTTGGCCTTCATGGTGTGGCTGCATCACTTCTTCACCATGGGGGCCGGCGCCGACGTCAACGGGGTCTTCGGCATCATGTCGATGATCATCGCGGTGCCGACCGGCGTGAAAGTCTTCAACTGGCTGTTCACCATGTACGGCGGCCGGGTCCGCATGACGGCCGCCATGCTGTGGAGCATCGGCTTCATGCTGACCTTCGTGGTGGGTGGCATGACGGGCGTGCTGCTGGCGGTGCCGCCGGCCGACTTCGTGCTGCACAACTCCGTGTTCCTTGTGGCGCATTTCCACAACGTCATCATCGGCGGCGTGCTGTTCGGCGCCTTTGCGGGCTACACCTACTGGTTCCCCAAGGCGACCGGCTTCCGGCTGCACGAGGGCTGGGGCAAGGCATCGTTCTGGTGCTGGCAGATCGGCTTCTGGCTCGCCTTCGGGCCGCTCTACATCACCGGCCTCGACGGCATGACGCGGCGGCTGCAGCATTACGATGTGCCGGAATGGCGGCCGTGGCTGTTGATCGCGCTCGTCGGCGCCTTGACGATCCTGGCCGGCATCGGCTGCCAGATCATCCAGCTCGTGGTGTCGATCCGCAACCGGCACGAACTCCGCGACCTGACCGGCGACCCGTGGGACGGGCGTTCGCTGGAATGGTCGATGGCCTCGCCTCCGCCCGTCTTCAACTACGCCGTGCTACCCGACGTGCATGGCGAGGAGCCGTATTGGTCGATCAAGGAAACCGCCAGGGGGCAGCAGCACCTGGCCGACCTGCCGAACTATGAAGCCATCGAGGTCCCGCGCAACAGCCCGACCGGCTTTGTTTGCGCTTTCTTCGCGACGCTGATCGGCTTCGCCATGATCTGGCACATCTGGTGGCTCGCCATCGCGGGGCTGGTCGGCGCTTATGCGACCTTTGTGGTCTTCGCCTGGCGCGACCGCACCGAATACGAGATCCCGGCCGCCACGGTGGCGGCCATCGACGCCCGCAACCGGCAGGCGCGCAGCCAGGCGCTGAAAGAGCTGGAGACCGCTTCGTGAGCTCGACCACCTCCGCCTTCGCCGGACCCGGGCGCCGCGATCCTGCTGGTGGCGCTGGCGGCAAGCCGCCCGCCAAGCACGATCCTTATGGACTCGGCCGCGACGCCGGGCGCGACAGCGAGGCGACGGGCCACGGCAGCGGCGGCCCGTCGCCCAAATACATCGTGGTCGGCTACGGGTTCTGGATCTTCATCCTGTCCGACTTCATCACCTTCGCGACGTTGTTCGCCGCCTATGCGGTGTTGAAGGACGCCACCGCGGGCGGCCCCGCTGGCGCGGCGTTGTTCGATCGCGGCGGCGTAGCGCTCGAAACCGTCTGCCTGCTGCTATCGAGCTTCACCTGCGGCATGGCTACGCTGGCCATGCGGGCCCGCAGCGTGCGCTGGTTCCAGATCGCCATGGCGGCCACCGCCGTGCTGGGGCTCGCCTTCCTGGGCCTCGAGGTGCACGAATTCGCCGGCCTCGTGGCGGAGGGCGCCGGCCCGAGCCGCTCGGCCTTCTTGTCGGCCTTCTTCACACTGGTCGGCTGCCACGGGCTGCATGTGTCGGTCGGCATGCTGTGGCTCGGCACCATGATGGCGCAGGTCTGGGCCAAGGGGTTCCGCGACGACATCGTCCGCCGCACCTCCTGCTGGGCCTTGTTCTGGCACGCGCTCGACATCGTCTGGGTCGGCGTCTTTACCGTGGTGTACCTGATGGGAGTGAGCGCATGAGCCCGACCGGACCCTCGCGCACCCCCGCCGGCACGGCATCCCTGGCCGGCCTCGCGGTGCTGGGGCTGATCGGTCTTGCGGGCCACAAGGCGACGCCAGCCTTGTCGGTCGCGGCGACGAACGCATCGGGGAACAGTCCCCAGGGAAAAGGACGAGGGCGGGGCGGTCGTTCCATGCCGTCCGACCAGGACGCCTCGGGCGCCAGCCAGCATGGCGATTCCGCCCCGGGCGAGTCCAAGAAGGACAGCGCCGATGTGCCCACCGCGATCCGCACCTACCTGATCGGCCTCGGCCTTGCGGTGCTGCTGACGGCCGGCTCCTTCGGCCTCTCCTACACGCACCTCGTCTACGGGCCGGCAATCCCGATCGCCCTGATCGTCTTCGCGGTGGCGCAGATCGGCATCCACCTCGTGTTCTTCCTGCACCTCACCACCTCGCCCGACAACATCAACAACGCCCTCGCCTTGGCGTTCGGGGTGTTGATCCTGCTGGTGCTGATCAGCGGCACCCTGTGGATCATGGGACACATGAACGCCAACATGATGCCGATGGGCGGCATGGCGATGCCGCAGGGCGCGATGACCACGTCGCCCTGATGACCGCGGCCCCGCGACTGTCGCGGATGCCGACGATCACTCGACGGCGGCCACATCCTGCTGCGGTCGGAACAGGATCAGGGCGCCGCTCGCGACGATGAGCGCGATACCGACCCACATGGCCTGTGAGGGCAGGTCACCCCAGATCAACCAGCCGAGCAGCACCGCCCAGACGATCGCCGTGTAATGGAAGGGCGCCAGCAGAGACGCCTGCGCCAGGCTGAGCGCCTTGTTGACGCAGATGAAGCACGTCATCGAGACGAGACCGACCAACAGCATCAGGCCGGCATCGCGCAAGCTCGGCGTCACCCAATGAAAGGCGCTGACGGCGCCGCCGATCAGCCCGGCCCCGACGAATTGCCAGGCCACCAGGGTGAGCCAATCGGTTCGGCTGAGACGGCGGGTGATCACCATGGCGATGGCGAACATCAGCGAGCCGCCAAGCGCGATCAGGGCATGTCCGGACAGGACCTGGCCCGAAGGCCGCAGCGCCACAAGCACGCCCAGGAAACCGAGGCCCAGCGCCGCGATGCGCCAAGGCCCGATGCGTTCACCCAGCAGAGCCACGGCCAGGACGGTGATGAAGAGCGGCGCCGCGAGATAGAACGTCATCACGTCTGCGAGCGGCAAGGCCTGGGTGGCCGCGTAAAAGGCGAAGCTGTCTCCCGCCATGACCAGCACACGCAGCAGGTGGAGCCCGAGCCGCGGCGGCATCCGACGGCTTTCCGGGCGCGACACCAGCATCGGCAACAGAAAGACGCCCGCGCCGATCGTGCGGATCAGCATGATCTGACCCACGGGGTAATCGGCCACGAGCCACTTGCCCAGGGCATCGTTGATGGCGAAGAGGCAGATACCGAGCGAGAACAGGGCGATCGCCAGACCCGGGCGGCCGTTTGAATGAACCCTGACGATCATCGGATGCCTGGAAGACGCCCAGCGGGCCCGCGCAGCACTGGGTGTTATTCCGGGAAATAACCGTTTTGGTTAGCATTGCAGCGGCGATCGGCGAGCTTGTAGGAGATCGGATCGCAGGGTGTCGTATCGGCGGCGCACATGGCGACGCAACTGCCACCATTGCTGAACGGCGTCGGTGCACGTTGAACCGATCCGATGCGGCGGCCACCATAATCATCCGTCATGCCGCCGCGCCCCCACTGCGCCATGGCCGGACCAGCCATCAGCACGAGTGCGGCCACGAAGGCGGGAAGGAAACGCATCGACACGTTGGAAACTCCGGCCGGGGACATTCGAAGGGGAGGACAAGCCATCGACCCTTCTGCGAACGGAACGTGCCGAAGCGCGTTCCGTTCCGCCGGTCGACTGGCTACTTCGGCGCTAGAACCATCACCATCTGGCGACCTTCGAGCGACGGCTCGGACTCCACCTTGGCAATGCCGAGCGTCTCGGACTTGACGCGATCGAGCAGGCGGAAGCCAATATCCTGGTGGGCCATCTCGCGACCTCGGAAGCGCAGGGTGATCTTCACCTTGTCGCCTTCATCGAAGAACCGCTGCACCGCCTTCATCTTGGTGTCGTAGTCATGCTCGTCGATGCCGGGACGGAGCTTGATCTCCTTGACCTCGACGATCTTCTGCCGCTTGCGGGCTTCGGCGGACTTCTTCTGCTCGAGAAAGCGGAACTTGCCGTAGTCCAGGACCTTGCAGACCGGAGGAGTGGCGTTCGGCACGATCTCGACGAGGTCGAGCCCTGCCTCTTCGGCGACCTTCTGGGCCTCGAGGATGTCCGTGACACCACGGTTCAGCCCTTCGGCATCGATCAGCTGGACTTCGCGGACACGGATCTCACGATTGATCCGGGGCCCCTCCTTCTGCGGGGCCGCAGTGGCTTTCATAGGTCGGCGAATGGAATCCTCCTGGTGCTATCGCGCACGAACAAACGACGGTGTCCCCGCGGAACGCGCCGCGAGGACCAATATGATAGGATTGCCCCTGCCTCCGTGCAAGTCAATCCCCGGCGGAGAGCCTTACTTGAGGTCGTCCGGCACCTTGCCGCCATTGGCGGCGAGCTTCTGCATCACCTGCTTGTGCAGCCAAACGTTCATCGTGGCGGAATCGTCGGTCGAGCCGGAATAATGCAGCTCCTTGGCGAGCTCCTGGCGGGCCGACAGGCTCGAATCGAGGTCCAGCAGCTTCATCAGATCGACGATGGACCGACGCCAGTCGAGCGACTGGCCATTCTTGGCCGCGAGGTCGGTCAACACCTTCTCGACATCGACACTTCCGGCCGCCGGCGCAGCGCCGCCGGTCTGGCCCGGCGAGGCCGGGGCGGCGGCGGGGTTGTTCATCGAACCCTGGTCGGGAGCCGGAGCGGCGCTGCCACTGGTCTGGGTGGGCGCCGGGGCGGGGCTGCCCGGGTTGGTCGGAGCCGGTGCCGCATTGGCGTGCGAGAAGATCTTGCCGAGGATCGAGCCGAAAATACTCATGATGAACTCCCGATTGAATGCCGGGGACAACGCCGTTGCGCCGCATTTGTGCCAATCGCGCCACCATCGCCTGCCCCGGGCGGCTTGGCAGTGCGGAGCGTTGCGGTCTAGAAGGCGCAGCGCCTCCCAAGGCGCGCCCTCGAGGAACAGCACCATGACCAGCCGCGTCATTCCGGTCGATCCGTTCACGCTGGTCGTGTTCGGCGGCTCCGGCGACCTGTCTCGCCGGAAAATCCTACCGGCCCTGTTCCACCGCGATGCCGCCGGCCAGCTGCCGCCCGAAACCCGCATCATCGGCGTATCCCGCCGCTCGGTCAGCCGGCCCGACTTCCAGACCTTCGCCCGCGCGGCGCTGACCGACCATGTGGCCGAAGCCAACCGCGACCCGGCCGTCGTCGAGCGCTTCCTCGAGCGGCTCGACTACCTCAGCGCCGACGCCCGCGAGGATGGCGGCTGGGACGAGCTGGCGCACCGGCTCGAGGAGCGCGACGACATCAAGGTGTTCTACCTCGCCACGACGCCCGAGCTGTTCGCCCCGGTGGCGGAGCGCCTGGGCGCCCACGGGCTTGCGGGCCGCAATAGCCGCATCGTGCTCGAAAAGCCGATCGGCAAGAACTTCGCCTCGGCGCTCGCCGTCAACGCGGCCATCGGCAAGGTCTTCCCCGAGGAGGCGATCTACCGGATCGACCATTATCTCGGCAAGGAAACGGTGCAGAACCTGATGGCTCTGCGTTTCGCCAACGCCTTGTTCGAGCCGCTTTGGACCGCGGCCCACATCGACAACGTGCAGATCACGGTGTCGGAGGAACTC
This sequence comes from Lichenihabitans sp. Uapishka_5, assembly GCF_033947565.1. Classification (NCBI taxonomy): domain Bacteria; kingdom Pseudomonadati; phylum Pseudomonadota; class Alphaproteobacteria; order Hyphomicrobiales; family Lichenihabitantaceae; genus Lichenihabitans; species Lichenihabitans sp. Uapishka_5. The sequence continues at coordinate 7,996 of NZ_JARPVX010000071.1, read as the reverse complement.
GGCGTCGAGGGCCGTGCCGGCTATTACGACACGGCCGGCGCCATGCGGGACATGGTGCAGAACCACATCCTGCAACTGCTCTGCCTCGTGGCCATGGAGGCGCCGACCTCGCTGGCGGCCGATTCGCTGCGTGACGAGAAGCTGAAGGTGCTGAAGTCCCTGAAGCGCATCGACGGATCGAACGCCGCCCAGGCGACCGTGCGGGGCCAGTACCGGGCCGGCGCTTCGGCGGGCGGTGCCGTGACGGGCTACCTCGACGAGCTCGGAGCGCCGAGCAACACCGAAACCTTCGTGGCGATCCGGGCCGAGATCGGCAACTGGCGCTGGGCGGGCGTGCCGTTCTACCTGCGCACCGGCAAGCGGCTGCCCGCGCGGGTGTCGGAGATCGTGGTGCAGTTCCGCGCCGTGCCGCATTCGGTGTTTGAGCAGCCGCCCGAGCCGAACCGCCTGGTGATCCGGCTGCAGCCCGACGAGGGCGTCAAGCTGTGGCTGATGATCAAGGATCCGGGGCCGGGCGGCATGCGGCTGCAGCACGTGCCGCTCGACATGAGCTTCGCCGAATCGTTCAACACCCGCAATCCGGATGCCTATGAGCGGCTAATCCTCGACGTGGTGCGGGGCAATCAGACCCTGTTCATGCGCCGCGATGAGGTCGAGGCCGCCTGGACCTGGGTCGACCCGATCATCGAAGCCTGGGCCGCCTCGAGCGAGCCGCCGAAACCCTATGTGGCCGGCACCTGGGGCCCCGCGGCCGCCGTGGCGCTGACCGAACGCGACGGGCGCAGCTGGTCGGACGCCAGCTGATCGGAGGCCGATGGGGCGAAGAATATTGTCTTTCGCCCCGACGTCGTTACGCAGCGCCGGCGTAGGATTTTTCTTCCACGATCCTGGCGCCCACCAGCAGGTTGATGCGCTTCTTCACCGCGGCGCGCCGATCGTTGGTCTCGTAGACGGCCCGGGCGAGTGCCACGAAGCCAGGGCCGAAGTCGCCGCGCTTGTCGTACAGCCGGATGTCGTCCTCGATGGCCCACAGCTGGCCGTTGATGTCCATCAGCGCTTCGGCGAGCTCGTCGAGTGCGGCGCAGGGCGCCAGGTGGGCCGCCTGGGCGGCCTCGAGCGTCGCCAGCTCGTGCCGCACGTTGGCGAGCCGCGCCGGGTCGCGCATGCGCTCGGCCTTGATGCGCAGGATGGTGATCTTGTCGACGAGTTCACCGGCCCCGACCTCGACCAGAAGCGGGCGGGACGCGTCGATGCTTGGATCGGGCATGAACTCAATAGGCTCCGCTCTGGCGCAACACCGAGGGGCGGCTCAGCGCCCCGATTCGATGTGGCTGTAGACTTGTTGGGTGAAGATGAAGATGTGCGACCCGATAAAGGTCGCGCTCAAGCTCAGCACCAGCAGCACCGCCACGATCTTCGGCACGAAGGTGAGGGTGTTCTCCTGGATCTGGGTGAGGGCCTGGAACAGCGCCACTGCGAGGCCCACCACCATGGCGGTCGCGACGGCGGGGCCGGCGGCGATCACCGTGGTCCAGATCGCGGCCTGGATCAGCGCGAGGGCGTCGGCCTCATTCACGTGGTCGAGCTCGTGCTGCTGCCGCCGATGGTGACCGCATCGTCGAGCGTCACCGTGCCGCCGCTCGACAGGGTGGCGGTGGCGGTGCCGTCGGACGACACCGACACCGACGACACCGTGCCCGACACCGTGCCCGAGGTCACCGTGCGGCCGATGGTGCTCTCGGCCTGGGTCAGGGCCGAGCTGGTCAGCAGCGTCTTCAGCTTGCTGTTCATGTTCACGCCCTGCTCGACATTCGAGAAGGTGGCGATCTGGCTCAGGTATTGGGTCGGGTCCGACGGGCTCGTCGGGTCCTGGTTCTTCAGTTCCTGCACCAGCAGCTGCAGGAACGAATTGTAGTCGACCGTCGTGGCGGAGCTCGACGAGGTGGCGCTCGCCGCGGTCGTGGCGGCGGCGGTGCTAGAGGTGGCGGAGCTGACGGTCGTCATGGGGAACCCTTTGGATGCGGCGGGCCGCGGCTAGACTCTCACCGGGCCAGGTGGGGCACCACCCGGCCCGTTGGGGCAGCCGACCCCGAAGGAATGCGAGGGTCTGTCTGGTTCCAAGCGGAACCAGACAGACCCTAGGACGCCTGGGCCAGGGCCGCCACCGGGGCGACCAACTCTTGTTCGAGCGGCAACAGCGTGCGGATCAGCTTCAAGGCCTCGAAATGGCGCTTGCGCCCGACCAGGGCCGACACCTTGGCAAGCCCCTCAAGGATGCCCTGGTCCTTGTAGACGGCCGCCATGGCGCGGCTTTGCTGTTCGAACACGGTGCCGTTGATGGCGAGATCGTGCGGGTCCATCAGCATCAGCTGCACGATGTAATAAAGCTGGCGCATCGGCGTCGTGGCATCGCTTTCCAGCATGACATGCGCCTGGAGCAGGAACACGGCATCGTTGAGCAGCTCGAGCGACACCTTCCGGTCCGGCTTCAACACGGCGCCGTTGATGTAGATCTTCTCGTTGGCGCGAAGGGTAATGTGCATGGTCGAGCCTTAAGCCAAGCCGTCACGGATGATGCCGCAGATGTCCGCCAGGGCCGCCAGATCGCGCGAGTCGCCCGTGTCGATGCGGGCGATCTCGGCCAGGATGCCGAGACCGACCGAGATGAGATCCGCCCGCAGCTTGGCCGGCAGGTCGTTGTCGGGGCTCGTCAACGACTTGATGAAGATGCCCCAGAGCTGCGACGTAAAGGCCAGCGCCTCCTGTTCGGCCCGCGACCCCGGGGCCGTCTCGGCGGCGGCCAGCAGCAGGTCGGCCGCGTGATCCAGGGCGCGCCGCTCGGCCGCACGGCCATCGGTGACGCTGTCTTCGAGGATTTCGGAGTAGGAGTACTGATACATTCCAATCCCTTGCGCGGGGGTGGGCTCGGGGTGTCGCGGTTTTAGCCGAGGTAGTTGACGAGGCTCAGTTTCTGCAGCTGGGCCGTCACCGAATAGGTGGCGTTGAGCTGCGTCTGCAGCGTCGCGATGCTGGTCGACAGGTCGGTCTGGTTGACGCCCGCCATGGCATCCACCTGGGTGGAAAGGATGTCGCTTTGCGTCGACAGGGCCGTGTCGGCATCGCTGACCGCCGTCTGGGCGATGCCGACGCCCGCCTGCAGGGTGGTCAGGTTGTTGATGGCGCTGCTGACGAGGCTTGTGGCGGCCGACAACACCGCCGCGCTGGCGGCCGAGCCGAAGTTCGAGCCGCCGAATTCCGTCACCATCGCATAAGCTTGCGACAGCTGCCGGAACGGCGCCTCGTTGGCCGACACCGATGTGTTGATCGTCTGCCCCGACGAGATCTCGCTGCTGATCGGGGTGCTGGACGCCGAAGACCAGTTGGTGGTGAAGTTCGAGGCGGTGAACATGCTGGCGAAGCTGCCGCTCAGGAAGCTTTGCATGTCGGTGCCGCTGATGCTGCCGGCGCTCGACGAGGTCTGGCTCGTGCCGAAGCTGGACGAAAAGGCCGCGTCGATCGCGGTCTTGTTGGCCGCCGTGCTGGTATAGGTGGTCACCGGCTGAACAGCCGTGTTGATGCCGCCGAAAATATACTGGCCCGACACGGAAATGTTCAGCGCCGACGTCATGGCGGCGAGCGACGAGCTGGCATTGGTCTGCAGCGAGGTCGTCAAGCCGCCGCTGCTCGACGCCGTGGTCAAGGCCGACAGGAAGCTCGAGGCGGCGGTGCGGATCGAATCGAGCGACGTGACCGTGGAGGACAGCCGCGTCGTGGCCAGCGTGTTGTTGGTCTGGTAGGTGGCCAGGCTCGCCTGCTGCTGCTGCAGGGCGACGAGCTGGCTCGACCGGGCCCCGAGCGTCAATCCGACATCGGCGTAAACGCCGCTCGCGAGCTCAGACTGGGCATCCGACAGCTTCGACTGCACCTGCAGCACGTTCTGGCGCGAAACCGATGTGATCGAGGGTGACGATACGTAAACCACCGAAGCCCTCCCTTACTGCATGGCCGAGATCAAGGAGCCGAACATCGACTTCACGGTCGACATCAGTTCCGCCGACGCCGAGTAGGAATGCTCGAGGTCCAGCATCTGCGACAATTGATCATCGAGGTTAACGCCCGTTGAATTCGACAAGCTCGTGGTCGCTTGATTGACCAGGGCGCTGGCGCTCGTGGACGTCGCGGTGGCAGTCGAGCGCGATGCCTCGAGCCAGGACACCGACGAGCCCGCATAGGCCGCAAGCGTCCCGGAAGCGGCCGCTCCCGAGGTGGCATCGAAGGTTTGCGCCGTGTTGAGCGCCGTGCCGAGCGCCATCAGGCGGGTCGAGAAGGCCGCGGCCCCGGTGGTGTTGGCGTTATAGGCCGCATTCGTCGGGTCGCCGACATTGCCGTCGCGCATGCGGGCCAGCGAGCCGCCTTTCGACGGGTCTGCATTGGCGTTCACCGTGATGGCGGCCGCCAGCCCGGTCTGCCCGGTGCTCGGCATGGCGGGCGAGCCCGAATAGGTGAACAGGCCCGGGATGGTGGCGGCGGACCCACCCGTCTGGTCGCTGTCCGCGAAGACCGTGACGAGGCCCGAGGCGATCTGGTTCAGCTGGTTCTGATAGGCGACCGTCGTGGTGTCCCGCAGCCCCGTGAGGCCCGCGATGCTGCCGCTCGCCAGCGGCATCACGGAAGACGAGCCGGTGATCGGGATGCCGGCCACCACCACGGCATTGCCCGTGGTGCCATCCGCAAAGGTCGTGGTGGGGGAGAAGGTGATCGTGTTGGGCTTGCGGTCGAACAACGTCACGCCGCTGTCGGTGTAGATCGACATGCTGCCATCGACGTTGGTGGTCGTGACGATGCCCATGTCCTTCGACAAGGCCGTCAGGATGCTGTCGCGCTTGTCCTGCTGGTCGGAAATGTCGGCGCCCGTGGCGGTGCCGGTCACGATGGCGGTGTTGACCGCGGTGAACTGGCTCAACAGCGCATTGGCGTCCGTCACCGCATTGGCGATGTCCGTGTCGGCCTGCTTGCGGACGGTCTGCACCGTCGTCGAGGCGGCATTGAGCTTACTGGCCAGGGCTTTGGCGTCGCTCAGGAAAGCTTGGCCGAGCGCCGTATTGTCGGGCGCCGCCGCATAGCTGGTCAGGGCCGCGGTCAAGCTGGCCAGCAGGGCAGCCGGGGAGGTGCCGACCGATGTCTTGTCGGTGCTGCTTTCGCTGTTCGAGGCGCTGCTGGTCAGGTTGACGGTTTGTTCCAGGGCATCGAGGCCGGACGACAGGGCATCCGCCGATTGCGCGTCCGAGGTGGAGCTCAGCAGCTGGTTGAACAATTCGGTGTTCGACGACCGCGACACCGTGACGGTCGGAATCCCGTCCGCTTGGGTGGTGAGGCTGGCGATGCGCCGCGAATAGCCGGCGTCGTTGACCCCGGCGATGTTCTTGGACACCACCGTGGTCTGGTTCGCGTTGGCCTGCAGCGCCGCCTGCGCGATGGAGAGCGTGGTGGACAGGCCCATGGGATCAACTCACCTGTGGTCGGACGCGGCGCCTTACGAGACGCGGATGTTGTTGAGGGTGCCGAGCAGGTCCGACGCGGTCTGCAGCACCTTGGAATTGGCCTCGTAGCCGCGCTGGGCCGAGATCATGTCGGTCAGCTCCGTCGCCAGATCGACGGTCGAGCCCTCGAGCGACGACGACTGGATGGTGCCCATGCCGCCCGATCCGGGCGTCGCGAGAACGATCGAACCCGATTCGCTGTTGGTCGTGTAGGCGTCGCCCGAGATGGTGGTCAGCAGGTCCGGGCTCGTCACGTTGGCGAGCGCCACCTGGTAGGCCGCCTTGGTGACGCCGTTCGAATAAACCTGGTTCACCGTGCCATCGCTGCCGACCGTGATGGATTTCAACGAGGCCGGCGCCGAGCCGTCGATGGTGCTGGTGGTGGTGGACGATTTCGCGGCCAGCATGGTCGACTTGCTCATGTCGATGGACAGCGTGTTGCCGTTGGGAATCGTCACCGAGATCGGGCTGCCGCTCGAATAATTGCCGGTCGAGGCGTTGAACGCCAAGGATGTCGTGGTCAGAGCGCTCGAAGAATAAGGGAAGTTCGACGTGCTCGAGGCCGCGCCGGAATGGTTGTAGACCGAGACGCTATAGTCGCCGCTGGTGTCGGATTTCGTCATGTAGACGTCGAGCGTGATCGGCGTCCCCAGATTGTCGTAGGCCGTCATCTGCTGGGTGTAGGTGTAGGTCGAGGCGCTTGTGTTGGCGGATGGCAGGCTGCCCGATGCCACCACGTCGGCAGCCGAATTGAGGTTGACCGACAAGGTGGCGCTGCTCGATGCAGAAGCCACGAGGCCGGTGCTGCCGACGTTGATGGCCTGCAGGGTGGAGCCGCTCGGCAGCTGGTAGCCCATCAGGGTATAGCCGGCCGTGTTCATCAGCGTGCCGTCGGACTGCTTGGTGAAGGAGCCCGCGCGGGTCAGCGCCTGGGCGCCCGAGCTGTCTTCGCCGACGAAGAAGCCGTTGCCGCTGATGGCCAGATCGGTCGACGACGTGGTCGAAGTGATGGTGCCCTGGGTCGAGACGCCGTAGCGGACATCGGTCAGCACACCGCCCGACGAATAATCGCTCGAGCCTGAATTGCCGAGCAGCGTTTCAAATTCGGTGGAGGCGCGCTTGTAGCCGGTGGTGCTCGAATTCGCGATATTGTCGCCGATCGTGCCGAGCTTGCTGGCCTGCGCGGCCATGCCGGACACGGCCGTGTTGAGTGCGCTGAAGAGACCCATAGGGATTCCTGATGTTTCGGGGAGAGTGCCGGGTCGAGCTTGCGTCAGGCTGGGGCGTCAGACGCCGGACGGCCGCCGCCGACGCCGCAGAAGCTGCGGGCATTGTCGGTCCAGGCCCCGAAGCCGCTCTTCACCATCTTGCCGATCACGGCGCAGACGTATTTTTTCTGCGCCGGGTTGTTGTTGGGGCCTGCATTGTAGCGTGCCACCGCCAGCGTCCAGGTGCCCTCGCGGGCCCGCAATTCCTTCAGGAACCGGGCCGCGTAATCGATGTTGTGGGCCGGGTCGAACATTTCGGTGACGGAGCCGAACTTGTCGCCGTGATACTTGTAGTTGATCTGCATGCAGCCGACGTCGATCAGCTTGGCGCCGTTGCGCCGCGCCGCCGCAAAGGCCGCCAATCCTTCGGCGAGGCTGCCGTTCACGCTCGGACGCCCGTCGATGTTCATCGCATAGGGCTGCAACCCGTCACGGCCGCCGGTCTCGTTCAGCCCCACGGCGTAGAACACCGCGAGCGGCACGTCGTAGCGCTTGGCGGCGCCGGCGATCTCCTTTTCGCAGGAGCCCGCCAGCGCCGCGCCATTGCCGGCCAGCAGGCTACAGATAAAGGCTGCCGTCCGAAAAGCGGCTCGGAGCTGCGGGCGGCGCTTGGGTCGGATCATCGCGATCGCTCTGGTTGGTGTCGTCGGAGGTCGCGGGCGCATTCGATCCCCGGCGGCCCGTCGAGGCGGAATCGGCAGAAGCGCCCTGTGGCTGCTGTTGCGAGGCGCCGCCGTTCGTCGAAGCGCCGCCGCTTCCCGTATCGCTCGACGTCGGGGTCGAATCGTCGAGCCGCAGGTCGGCCGTGGCGCCGCCCAGCGCCTCGACGGCCGCCGACAACACGTGCCGGTCGCGCTCGAGCAGGTGCAGTGCCTGGGGCGTGCTGACGGCGATCTGGATATCGACGGCGTCGTTCTTCATGCGCAGCGTCACCGACACCGGCCCGAGGTGGTCCGGGTTCAGCTGGATCGTCAGGGTCTTCAGGGCACCGGCCACGGCCTTTTCGTCGGTCACGGTCGCGGCGGCCGCCGTGCTGGCTCCGTTCGCGGCCGACAGCGTTGCGGCGGCCCGTCCGGCTGGGGCGGGTGCCGGCGCCAGGGACTGCAGCGCCGTAACCACCTGCTGGGCGGGCGTCGGCACCGCGCCGGTGGCGTCGGCGGTCGCGGTAGTGGCGGTGGTGGCCCCAAT
>NZ_JARPVX010000070.1:0-20974 GCF_033947565.1 Lichenihabitans sp. Uapishka_5 | reverse complement strand
CGGCGCAACCCTCCGGGCCCGGCGGCGGGCGCGGACGCGACAAGGCGCCGATGCGGCGTGGCCTCGACCCCGACGTGGTGCAGCTTTGGGGGTTCCATTCGGTGCGCGAGGCGCTGCGCTCGAGCCGCCGCACGCCGATCCGGCTTTATGCGACGGAGGCCGCCATCGGTCGCCTGTCGGCCGAGCTCGACGGCAAGGCGATCGAGGTCGAAATCCTGTCGAACGAGGATCTTTCGACCCGGGTGCCGCGCGACGCCGTTCACCAGGGGCTGATGCTGCTGGCCCGGCCGCTGCCGCCCCTGGGGCTCGAAGACCTGCCCGACGAGGGCCTCGTCCTGGTGCTCGATCAGGTCACCGACCCCCATAACGTCGGCGCCATCCTGCGCACCGCGGCGGCCTTCGGAGCCGTGGCGCTCGTCACCACGGAACGCCACACGCCCGAGATGACGGGCGTGCTCGGCAAGGCCGCCTCGGGCGCCCTCGAACACGTGCCGGTGGTGAGCGTGGTGAACCTGGCCCGCACGCTCGAAACCCTGGGCGACAAGGGCTACGTTCGGGTCGGGCTCGATTCCGAAGGCGCTGTGCCGCTCACCACGGTGCCGACAGCGGGTGCCATGGCGCTGGTGCTGGGCGCCGAAGGCAAGGGCCTGCGCCGGCTGACGCGCGAGAATTGCGACGTGGTGGCCAAGCTCGACTTTCCCGGCGCCATCAAGAGCCTGAATGTGTCGAACGCCTGCGCGGCCGCGCTGACCGTGCTGCATCTGCGTCGCCAAGCCCCCTGATCCTCCCGACCCTTTCGAGAAACGCTTCATCTCCATGGCCATCACCCACCCGTTGCGCGGCGTCTTTCCCGTGGTGCCGACCACCTTCGACGCTGCTGGCGGGCTCGATCTCGACAGCCAGAAGCGCTGCCTCGATTTCATGATCGACGCGGGTTCGGATGGCCTCTGCATCCTGGCCAATTTTTCCGAACAGTTCGTCCTGAGCGACGCCGAGCGCGAAACCCTGACGCGGATCACGCTCGAGCACGTGGCCGGCCGCGTGCCGGTGATCGTCACCACGACGCATTTCTCGTCGCAGGTCTGCGCCGCACGGTCGCGGCAGGCCGAGGCGATGGGCGCCAGCCTGGTGATGGTCATGCCGCCCTACCACGGCGCCACTTTCCGGGTGCCCGAGATCGGCATCCACGGCTTCTTCCAGGCCGTGTCGGACGCGATCGACATCCCGATCATGATCCAGGACGCCCCGGCGGCCGGCACGCCGCTGTCGGCGCCGTTCCTGGCCCGCATGGCACGGGAAATCCGCAACGTGTCCTATTTCAAGATCGAAGTGGCGGGCGCGGCCAACAAGCTGCGCGAGCTGATCGAGATCGGCGGCGACGCGATCGTCGGCCCGTGGGACGGCGAGGAGGCCATTACGCTGTTGGCCGACCTCGACGGCGGCGCGACCGGCTCGATGACGGGTGGGGCCTACCCGGACGGCATCGGCCCCATCGTGCACGACTATCTGGCGGGCAAGCGCGACGCCGCGGTCGAGCGCTATAATCGCTGGCTGCCGTTGATCAATTACGAGAACCGGCAGGCGGGCTTCCTGGCCGCCAAGAGCCTGATGCGGGAAGGCGGCATCATCGCCTGCGAAGACCCGCGCGCGCCGACCGCCCGGATGCACCCCCAAACCCGCAAGGGGCTGATCGAAACCGCGAAGCGGCTCGATCCGCTCGTGTTGCGCTGGGGCCGCTGAGCGCGCCCAGCCGGGGCATTAGCGCGCCGAAAGATGCCTGCGATGGCGGGAAAGGGTGACGATCCGCGGTCCGCAGGTGCAGCCCTGACGACCGGCGGTTTCGCCGAAACCGGCGTTGCCGATCACCCGCGGTCCGTAACCATAAGAACCGGACCGATAGGTCGCGAGGCCGCCGGGCGAGCCATAGGGGCCGGCCGAGGAGCCTGAACTGTAATAGCCCATCGTGGAAGGCGCCCCCGAGCCGTAATAGGCCAGTTGCGGCGCGGCGCCATAGGTCTGGCCGCCGTAGCCCGCTTCGGCGAACACCGGTGACTCACCATAGCGGTCGAGCAGCGGCGCTTCCGCCTCGGTCGTGAACAGCCCCCGCTGCCGCCAGTCGCGGCGTGGGGCATATCCCGACCCGGTCGTGGCGCTGTCGGCCGTGCCCCAGCGGGCCTCGCCGAGATAAGGGTTGCCGGTGTTGCCGATGAGACCCGAAAGGCCGGTGCCGCCCGTGGCCCAGCGCTCGGCCGGCGACAAAGCCTGATAGGCCGAGGCGCGCGGATACAGGCCGCCGCGGATCACCTCGACGCGGTTCTGCGACACGGCACGGCGGATCGCGGGGCCTCGTGCGTGGCGCGGGCGGGCGGCGCCGAATTCGTCGGGCTGCATCCGCAAGGTGCCGGAAACGGGCGGCAGGCCGGTGCCTGCTTCTGCGCCTTGCGGCAGGGCAATAGCGGCGGCACCGAGGACGGCGGCAGCGGCAAGGGCGGCGTGGAAGCGGGAACGCATGGGAACTCCAGGATCGGGGTGGCTTCCCCAGCCTCCAAGATAGCGCGCTCCGCATCGGACGGGCCGACGACCTTTACAGGTGGTTAAAACGCGAAATAGCCGGTTCACAAATGCGGGGAAACCGTCGAAGCTGGCGAAACGAGAAGGTGCGCGCTCCGCGACGCATCCCGGCCAGGAAACGTCCATGAACAAATACGAGCCTGCGTTGCGTCCGGACGGGCCCGACCCGGATTACGCCGCGATCAGCCGCGATCCGCGCTTCCGGACGCTTGTGGCGCGTCGCTCGGCCTTTGCCTGGACGTTGAGCGGCATCATGCTGGCGCTTTACCTCGCCTTCACGTTGCTGGTGGCCTTCGACAAACCCCTGATGGCCACGACGCCGTTCGGCGGCGTCACCTCGCTCGGCATCATCCTGGGCTTCGCCGTGATTGTGATAGCGTTCGGGCTCACGGGCCTCTACGTGGCGCGTGCCAACCGCGAATTCGACCGGCTGGCCGCCGCGATCCGGGGCGACCTCCGATGAGCCGCCGTTTCGCCTCCGCCGTCACCCTCGCGGCGACCCTTGCCCTGCCTAGTTTCGCCTATGCGGCGGGACCCGACATCGGCCATGTCGACAAGCAGGGGCTCAACACCACCGCGATCGCGCTGTTCGTCTTCTTCGTGCTGTTGACGCTCGGCATCACCTACCGGGCGGCCCGCGCGACACGCTCCACGGCGGATTTCTACGCCGCGGGTGGCGGCATCACGCCGGCTCAGAACGCCCTCGCGATCGCGGGCGACTTCATGTCGGCCGCCTCGTTCCTCGGTATCTCGGGCCTCGTCTACCGAAGCGGCTTCGATGGGCTGATCTATTCGATCGGCTTCCTGGTCGGCTGGCCGATCGTCATGTTCCTGATCGCCGAGCGGCTGCGCAACCTCGGCCGCTTCACCTTCGCCGACGTGGCCTCGTTCCGCCTCGCGCCGGTGCCGCTGCGCACGTTGTCGGCGCTCGGCACGCTTGTTGTGGTGGCGCTCTATATGATCGCCCAGATGGTCGGCGCCGGGCAATTGATCCAACTGTTGTTCGGCCTCGACTATTGGAAGGCCGAGGTGCTGGTCGGCGTGCTGATGATCGTCTACGTGGCCTTCGGCGGCATGAAGGCCACCACCTGGGTGCAGATCATCAAGGCCTGCCTGCTGCTCGGCGGCGCCACCGTGATGGCCCTGATCGTGCTGGCGCATTTCGGCTTCAGCCCGAACGCCATGTTCGAGGCCGCCATCGCGATCCACCCCAAGGGCGCCGCCATCATGGCACCCAGCACGGTGGCGGACCCGGTCTCGGCCATCTCGCTCGGGCTCGCGCTGATGTTCGGCACTGCCGGGCTGCCGCATATTCTGATGCGCTTCTTCACGGTGAAGAACGCTGCCGACGCGCGCCGCTCGGTGTTCTACGCCACCGGGCTGATCGGCTATTTCTACATCCTGACCTTCGTGATCGGCTTCGGGGCGATCAGCTACCTCATGGCCGACCCGAGCTTCTTCAAGGTCGGGGCGAATGGCAGCTTCGACAAGATCACCGACCTCATCGGCTCGACCAATATGGTGGCGGTGGACCTCGCGGGGGCGACCGGCGGTTCCTTGTTCCTCGGCTTCATCTCGGCCGTGGCCTTCGCGACCATCCTGGCCGTGGTGGCAGGGCTGACGCTCGCAGGAGCTTCGGCCATCAGCCACGACATCTACGTCGGCGTGCTTGCCCGCGGCCGCGTGCCCGAGGGCCGGGAAGTGCGCATCTCCAAGATCGCCGCAATCGTCATCGGGCTGTTGGCGATCTTTCTCGGCACGCTGTTCGAGAAGCAGAACGTCGCCTTCATGGTGGGCCTCGCCTTCGCGGTGGCGGCGAGCTGCAACTTCCCCGTGCTGTTGATGTCGATCCTTTGGCGCGGCACCACGACCCTCGGGGCGACCGTCGGCGGATTCGTCGGCCTCGGTGCGTCGGTCGCCATGGTGGTGCTCAGCAAGGCCGTCTGGGTGACGACCTTCGGGCATGCTTCGGCGCCCTTCCCCTACGAGAACCCGGCCCTGTTCTCGATGCCGCTCGCCTTTCTGGTGATCTGGATCGTGTCGCTGGCCGATGGCAGCGCGCGCGCCCGGCACGAGAAGGCCGCCTTCGAGGCGCAGTTCGTGCGCGGCGAGACGGGGATCGGCGCCGCCAACGCCCACGCGCATTAGCGGCGTGCGAGCGTTCGGCTCAGGCTGAGCGCCGCCGCGGCCAAACCTTGGTCGGTCCTGCGATTGCAGGGCCGTCGGCACCGCTGCTAGATGCCCCGACCTGCAGCGTGAGCCCCCCGATGACGGACCAGACCTGGATCTTGACCCTTTCGTGCCAGGACCGGCCGCGCATCGTGGCGACGGTGACGAGCGCCATCGCGGTGATCGGTGCCAACATCGCCGAGAGCGCCCAATTCTGGGACCGCTCCAGCAACCGGTTCTTCATGCGGATCGCCTTTGTGGCGCCCGAGATGGTCGACCGGCATGCGCTTGAGGCCGTGCTGGCCCCGATGGTGGCGGATTTCGGCATGGCCCTGGCGCTCAATCGGGCCGATGCGGTGCCGAAGATCGTCATCATGGTGTCGAAGTTCGATCATTGCCTCGAACATTTGCTCTACCAGATCCGGGTGGGATGGCTGCGGGCCGAGGTGGTGGCGGTCGTGTCAAACCACGACACCGGCCGGGCCCCGGCCGAAGCGGCCGGCCTTCCGTACCATCTCTGGCCCGTCACCAAGGACAACAAGGTCGAGCAGGAAGCGCGGCTGCTGGCGCTTTATGAAGAAACCGGTGCCGAACTGATCGTCCTGGCCCGCTACATGCAGGTGTTGTCGAACGACCTGTCAGCCCGGCTGTTCGGCCACATCATCAACATCCACCACTCGTTCCTGCCGAGCTTCAAGGGCGCCAAGCCCTACCATCAGGCGCACGAACGCGGCGTGAAGATCATCGGCGCCACCGGTCACTATGTGACGCCGGACCTCGACGAAGGCCCGATCATCGAGCAGGAAACCGAGCGCGTCAGCCATGCGCTGTCGCCCGACGATTTCGTGGCGGTCGGCCGCGACATCGAATCCCGCGTGCTGGCCCGCGCGGTCAAGCTGCATGTCGAACGCCGCGTTCTGCTCAACGACCGCAAGACGGTGGTGTTCTGACCCGCTGACCCACACTCGGTGATCCAAGCACCAGACAACGAATCCGGCCGAGAAACAGCATCGGCGTCCGGGCTTAAGGGCGGGCCTGCCACGTCGTAGCCGCCCCGAGGGCGATCATCCGGCTTCCGTCAGAAGCCGGGAAACGGGATACGTTGACCCGTGATGGCGGCCGCCACGGGGGCGGGATCGTCCGCGAACGACAGGATGTCGGCGATCGAGCGCGGTCGGGCCTGAGCGTCAGGATCGAAGGGCACGCCCGGCATCGGGGCCGCGGTGCCCTGGCCGGGCGCCACCTTTTCATAAAAGGCATTGCCGCCCGCCACCGCCACATAGCGCATGTTCGTGTAAGGGAAGCTGTAGCCGAGCGTGTGGAAGAACATCGCGTCCCCGACCGCGCGGTGCCGCTCGCCCGACAACACCGCATCGGCGACCTCCGCCACCTTGGCGGCCAGTCGCGGGCTCATTGGCCGGCTCAACACGCCGCTGGCGAACTGGCCCGACTGCCCCACCACGCCGCAGACGCTCTTCGGATAGCCGGGAGCCGCGACGCGGTTCATCACCGTGGTGCCGACTGCCAGCATACCGTCGGGGCTGGAGCGGTTCGACTCGAAATACATGACGCGGGTCATGCAATCGCGATCGCTCAGCGTGCCGCCGGCGCAGCCGGCGAGGCTGGCCGTTGCGGTCGCCGCCAACAGGGCTCGCAAGCGTCTCGTCTGCGACATCCGATCAATCACGCATCGCCTCATGGGCATGCATTGAAGCGTCATCGGTTAAGGCGGCGTTGCCGTGCCGGCTTCCGGCCGCTTTGACGGCGCGAGACCTTGCCAAGCTTTAACGCCGCAGCGGGCTGGCCAGGGCGACATCTGGCTTGTTCCGGCGCTGTGCCTCCCCATCTTGAGAGTTGAGACGCGCACCGTTCGAGACCCGCCCTTAAGGCGCTGCCGCGGCATCGTCGGTCTCGCATTGTTACCGATCTGTTCTTCGCCACTGCGTTGCAGTGAGCCGGCCTCCTGAGGACGTTCTTTTTTGTTTTCCCTGCATGCCCCTATGCCGACGCCCCGGATTGCGAGAGTTGACGAGGCTGAACTGTTTCTCGAGGCGCTGGTCGCGGCCTATGCCTTGATGGCCCACGCGGATGGCGAATTTGCCGCTTCGGAACGGCGATGCCTGCTCAGCATCGTCTGCGACACGCCGGCGCTCGACACGATCACGCGCGACGATGCCGAAGCGCTCGCAGATCGCTACGAGGCGCACTTCAACATCGATCCCGAGAGCGCCGAGCATGCGGCCTGGGAACGGCTCGATCTAATTGTCGGCCATCGCCGGGCGGTCGACGTGTTGGTGGCAGCCTGCCGCGAGTTGATCGCGGCAGACGGCATCGGACATCCGGCCGAATACCGGATGCTGGCTGCCATCATGATGCGCCTCGGCGTCGCCGGCTCGGCGCAACACGCCTGACCCGTGTCGCGGGCCCTCGGGCCCGGACACGCCCAGGGTTGCATCACATCGGCGGCGTGACGCCGTTCTTGCCGACCATCAGCCGACCGCCCGTCAGGGTGGTGCCATCCGACGACAGCGGGCCCGCCGCGAACACCTTTACGCCTGGCTTCACGTCGCTGGCCGCGGCAGCCACGATGGTGACGATCGGGGTTTCGGGCGGGATCGAGACTTTCTTCTCGCCGCCCTTGTAGCGCAGCGTCACGGTCGGGCCCGACACGCCATCCACCTTCTCGGCCACGGTGGCGTTGGTCATGGCGCTGTTGGGCTTCAGATCCCAGCCGCGATCGCCTTCCCCGGTGCCGCGCAGGGCTTCGGGGAACACGACGACCTCGAGCGCCTCGTTGGCGTCGCCTTCCGCCATATTGGCGGTGCCGATGAAGCTGCCCGGCTTGATGTCGGCCATGCTGGCCGGCGCCACCCCGCCCACCGTCCAGCCATCGCCGAGCGTCAGCGCGACCGTCTTGCCGTCGTTCCCCGCGATGGTGATGCGCGATCCATCCACGGCCTGCACGGTGCCGCGCACATGCACCGGATCGGCCGCCAGGGCGGCACCGCCGAGGCAAGCAATGAGGCCGACCGAATGCGGCAAGATTCGAAGGATGCGCATGGAATGCTCCGTCGCCGTGGGTCGGAACGACCCCCGGCTCGTTGCTCCATATAGGGCGCGGAACCGGCGCGGATCAGCGCCGACCCGTGCTTGTGGCGATCAGCGGTCGTCGACCTCTTCGATCTCGGCTTCGAGCAGGCAGAAAGCCGGCACCGAACCGGTCTTCACCTCATCGGTCGTTTCGCCGTACCACAAGCATTCCACCCGATCGCCGGTCTGCCCCGTGACGATCATGGCCGGGCCGCCCGACTTCAGCTGAACGATCGTACCTTTTTCGAATTCCATGGTGTGGCTCCCCCTTGCCGTGCCGCCTGCCGGCCGCGTCGCATACCACGTCGGCGCCGGGGCCGCGATGGCTCAAGGCCATGTGACGCGCGGTGGCAGCGATGACAGGATCGATGCGACATTGCCGCCCGTCTTCAGGCCGAACAGCGTGCCCCGATCGTAAAGCAGGTTGAATTCGACATAGCGGCCACGGCGCACCAGCTGCTCGGCCTCCTGGGCGGCTGTGGCGGGTTTCGCGATGTTGCTGGCCACGATCGGCGGATAAGCCTGGAGAAACGTCTCGCCCACCTGTCGCGTAAAGGCGAAGGGCGGCTCGAACGGATCGGTCTCCAGGTAATCGTAGAAGATGCCGCCGATGCCACGTGGCTCGTTGCGGTGCTTCAGGTGGAAATAGTCGTCGCACCAGGTCTTGAACTTTGGGTGCGACGCGACCCCCGGATGCGCCTCGCAGGCGGCCCGCATGGCGGCGTGGAACGCGACCGCATCGGGATCGTCCTGATGCCGGCGCGCTTCCAGCACGGGCGTCAGATCGGCGCCGCCGCCGAACCAGGCCTTGGTGGTCACCACCATGCGGGTGTTCATGTGCACCGTGGGGGCGTTCGGGTTCCAGGGGTGGGCGATCAGCGACACGCCCGACGCCCAGAACCGGGGATCCTCGCTTGCGCCGGGGATCTGGCTCGCGAATTCGGGCGCGAAGCGACCGAATACCGTGGAAGCGTGAATGCCGGCCTTCTCGAAGACGCGGCCCTTCAACACCGCCATGGTGCCACCGCCGCCCGGGTCGCCGGCATGGTCGGTGCGGTGCCAGGCTTCGCGGACGAAGCGACCGGGCCCCTCCGGGGCTGCGGGCCAGGCCGGACCGGCATCCTCCATGGCCTCGAAGGCGGCGATCAGACGGTTCTGCAGGGTTTCGAACCAGTGCCGCGCCTCGGCCTTGCGGGTCGCATGCGCATCGGTGTCGGGTGTCACGGGGTGGGCCTCGCGGCTGCGGGATGGTGGAGCTGCCGCAAGGCTTCGCCCATCACCATGCTGGCCGCAACCGCGACGTTCAGCGACCGGAACGGCGGCCGCATCGGCACGGTGACGCGCAGGTCCGCCGCGGCGTGGACGGCGGGCGGCACCCCGGCCGACTCCCGGCCGACCATCAGCACGTCGCCGGGCCGGTAGGCCACGTCCCAATAGGGCACCTCGCCGGCCGTGCTGAGCAGGATCAGGCACCGATGCGGCCCCTCGGCGGTGCGCCAAAACTGGAAGGCCTGGAACGAGGCATGCCGGACCAGCTCGATGGCGTCGAGATAATCCATGCCGGCCCGGCGGAAATGCTTGTCGGAGGTCGGAAAGCCGGCCGGCTCGATGAGCGCGGCCGCGACACCCAGGCAGGCGCAGCTGCGCAACAGCGTGCCGGCGTTCTGCGGGATATCGGGCTGGTAAAGCGCCAAGGTCAGGGCGGCGTGGTCCATCGTCTCGGTGGCATTCCGGGTGGCAGGCGGATGCGGCCTCATAGCGCGCCACGCCCTACTCTGGACAAGAGATTGGAACGGTGCCAAACACGAAATCAGCTAAACCTGGACGGTTAGCCTGACAGGTGCTTCAGCGCCGCGGGTTGAAGCGCAGCGAAACGACTGCGCGGATCGATCGGGTTGAGGGGAAGGGAGTCCATACTTGGCCACCGCTACCGCTTCGTCCGGCGTGCCGCCGACCCGTCGCGATTTCTTGTACATCGCCACCGGGGCTGTCGGCGCCGTGGGTGTTGGCTCGGTGGTTTGGCCGCTGATCAGCCAGATGAGCCCCGACGCCTCAACCCTGGCGCTCGCCTCGAGCGAGGTCGACATTTCCAAGATCGAGCCCGGCGCCATCGTCACCGTGAAGTGGCGCGGCAATCCGGTGTTCATCCGTCACCGCACGCCGAAGGAGATCGCCGAAGCGCAGGCGACGCCGCTCGGCGATCTCATCGACCCCGAAACCGACGCGGCCCGCGTGCAGAGGCCAGAATGGCTGATCGTGGTTGGCATCTGCACCCATCTCGGCTGCGTGCCGCTCGGCCACGAAGGCCCGTTCGATGGCTGGCTCTGCCCCTGCCACGGCTCGCAATACGATGTGTCGGGTCGTGTCCGGCACGGGCCGGCGCCCAAGAACCTGGCCGTCCCGACCTATGCGTTTTTGACCGACACCAAGGTGAAGATCGGCTGAGGCTACTGCCCGCGCCGCAAGAAACGACAGGGAACACCCGAGGAAAACGCTCATGAGTGGGTCATCGACCTTTCAGCCCAAGAACCCGGCCCTGAAGTGGTTTGAAAGCCGGCTGCCGGTCCTCGGGCTGGTGCATTCGAGCTTCGTCGCCTTTCCGAATCCACGCAATCTGAACTATTGGTGGACCTTCGGCGGCATCCTGGCCTTCATGCTGGTCACCCAGATCGTCTCCGGCGTCGTGCTGGCCATGCACTACACGCCCGAGGCGACGCTCGCCTTCGCGTCCGTCGAGCACATCATGCGGGACGTGAACTTCGGCTGGTTCCTGCGCTACCTGCATGCCAACGGCGCCTCGATGTTCTTCATCGCGGTCTACATCCACATCGCCCGTGGCCTGTATTACGGCTCCTACAAGGCGCCGCGCGAGATCCTGTGGATCCTCGGCGTCATCATCTTCCTGTTGATGATGGCGACAGCCTTCATGGGCTACGTGCTGCCCTGGGGACAGATGAGCTTCTGGGGCGCCAAGGTCATCACCTCGCTGTTTTCCGCCATTCCGCTCGTCGGCGACGCCATCACGGTATGGTTGTGGGGGGGCTATTCGGTCGGCAACGCGACGCTGAACCGCTTCTTCGCTCTGCACTACCTGCTGCCCTTCATGATCGCGGGCGTCGTGGTGCTGCACATCTGGGCGCTGCACGTGCCGGGCTCGAACAATCCCGTCGGCGTCGAGGTGCGCTCGAAGAAGGACACGCTGCCCTTCCACCCTTATTACACCATCAAGGACTTCCTGGCGGTCGTCACCTTCTGCTTGTTCTTCTCGTATTTCGTCTTCTACGTCCCGAACTACCTCGGCCACGCCGACAATTACATCGAGGCGAACCCGCTGGTGACGCCGGCCCATATCGTGCCGGAATGGTATTTCCTGCCCTATTACGCCATGCTGCGCGCGGTGCCGAGCAAGCTTGGCGGGGTGTGCGCCCTGTTCGGCTCGATCCTGCTGCTGGCCTTCCTGCCCTGGCTCGACACGTCGCGCATCCGCTCGGCCAATTTCCGACCCGTGTATCGGGTGTTCCTGTGGGTCTGGTTCGCCACCGTGGCGGGCTTGGGCTATTGCGGCTCGCAGGAACCGGTCGGGGCCATCGTGACCTGGTCGCAGGTGCTCACCTTCTGGTATTTCTTCCATCTCCTGATCGTGCTGCCGCTGCTCGGCTTCTTCGAGACGCCGCGCAAGCTGCCGGCCACCATCACGGAGGCGGTGCTGGCCGCGACCTATCCGGGCTCGTCGGGCGCCATGCTGGCGGCCCGCACAGCCTCGAGCCCATCGGTGCAGGGCTGATGCGCCGCGCGTCTGCCCGCCGGATCTCGACGATGCGTGCCAAGCGGCGTCCCGGCCTCACTACGCTCGCGATCGTTGCCGGCCTCCTTGGAACGGCCATGCCGGTGATCGCGCAGGAGGCTGCGCCGCTGCCTGTGCCGCCGAAGCAATCGTGGTCCTTTGCGGGCCCGTTCGGCCACTACGATCCAGCGCAGTTGCAGCGCGGCTATCAGGTCTACCGGGAGGTTTGCTCGGCCTGCCACTCGATGAAGTTCGTGTCGTTCCGCAACCTGTCGGACGCGGGCGGACCGGGCTTTTCGGAAAGCCAGGTGAAGGCGCTCTCCGGGACCTTCAAGGTGCAGGACGGCCCGAACGACGCCGGCGACATGTTCGATCGCCCCGGCCGGCCGTCGGACCCCTTCCCGGCCCCGTTCCCGAACGAGCAGGCCGCACGCGCCGCCAACGGGGGCGCGCTACCGCCCGACATGTCGGTGCTGGCCAAGGCGCGCGACATCGAATTCGGCGGCCTGTGGTTCCTGGTGCAACCCTTCAGCCAATATTCCGAGCAGGGCATTGACTACATCCATGCGCTGCTGAACGGCTATCACGACAAGCCGCCGGAAGGCTTCAACCTGCCGGCCGGCAAATATTACAACGATTACTTCCCCGGCCATGCCATCTCGATGCCGAAGCCGCTCAATGACGGGCAGGTCACCTACACGGACGGCTCACCCCAGACGGTCGAGCAATATTCGCACGACATCGCGGCTTTCCTGACCTGGGCGGCCGAACCGAAGCTCGTCGAGCGCAAGCGCACCGGCCTCACCGTGGTGATCTTTTTGGCCGTGTTCATCGGGCTGCTCTACCAGATCAAGAAGCGCATCTGGGCGGGGATCTCGGAGGGAACGGGCGGCAACGTCGCGCCGACGGAATAATTAGGCAATTTCTTCCGACAATTGCTTTTTAAGGTTTATGCTGCTGTGACGCACTCATTTCGAGCGATCTTGTTATTCGGGTCTTTGATGGGTGCTGCGGTCCCAGCACTCGCGCAGACGTCGCGGCCCTATGTGGTTGTGAGGTCAGGCGCTCCAATCGAGATCGCTGCCGATGCTGCGATCAATCCCGACTGCAGGTCGCTTGGGCAGACAAACGTCAATCTGCTGGTGGCCCCACGTAGGGGGAACGTCATGGTGGGGCCGGGAATGCACTACAACGCTTATGCGCCTGGCAATCCACGGTCCGCCTGCAACCATCGCAAGCTGCCGGCGACCATCATCACCTATCGATCCAACGCGGGCTTTACCGGACAAGACTCGTTTGTTGTCGAGGAGATATTCCCGACAGGAACCGCGATCAAGCAACGGTTCAACTTAGAAGTTCGGTAGGTAAGCCGCTACAAGGCGCTCAACAGCTTAATGTGACAGGGTTGGCGAACCGCCATCAGGTGGAAAGAATGGTTCGTACCAAGTCAGCCGTCAAATCCCGGCTTCGCTTGCTTGTAACCAAGCAAGCGAAGTTACGACCAGTTAGGTGAGCACGGTAACCCGCCTTACCGCAGGCTCGCCGTGAACCGCTGGATCTTCACGCAGGCATCCTCCAGCAGCGCGTTCGAGGTCGCGTAGGAGATGCGGAAGTTCGGGCCGGTGCCGAAGGCTGAACCGTGCACGGCCGCGACGCCTTCCTGGTCGAGCAGCTCGGTGACGAAATCCTCGTCGGTGGCGATGAGCTTTCCGCTTTGCGCCGTCTTGCCGATCGCCTGCTTGCAGGACGGATAAACGTAGAAGGCGCCCTCGGGCTTGTGCACCTCGAGCAGCTTCGCTTGGTTCAGCATCGACACCACGAGGTCGCGACGCTCTTCGAACGCCTTGCGGGACTGCGGGATAAAGTCCTGCGGCCCGTTCAGCGCCTCGACCGAGGCCCATTGGGCGATCGAACAAGCGCCCGAAGTCTGCTGGCCCTGCACCATGTCCATCGCCTTGATGAGTTTCTCCGGCCCCGCCGCGAAGCCGATGCGCCAACCCGTCATCGCATAGGACTTCGACACGCCGTTCATGGTCAGCGTGCGTTCCATCAGGTTCGGCTCGACCTGCGCGGGCGTGACGAAGCGAAAGTCGCCGTAGACGAGGTGTTCGTAGATGTCGTCGGTCAGCACCCAGACATGCGGGTGGCGCATCAACACGTCGGTCAGCGCCTTCATCTCGTCGCGCGAATAGGCGGCGCCCGACGGGTTCGAGGGCGAGTTCAGCAGCACCCATTTGGTTCGCGGCGTGATGGCGCGATCAAGGTCGGCCGGCTGCAGCTTGAAGGCGTGTTCCTCCAACCCTTGCACGAACACCGGCGTGCCGCCGTTGAGCAGCACCATGTCGGGATAGCTGACCCAATAGGGCGCCGGGATCACTACCTCGTCACCCGGGTTCAGCGAGGCCAGGAAGGCATTGTAGAGCACCTGCTTGCCGCCCGTGCCCACGATGGTCTGGCTGGGCTTGTAGTCGAGCCCGTTCTCGCGCTTGAACTTGGCCGCGATCGCCTCGCGCAGCGGCACGATGCCGGACACGGGCGTGTACTTGGTTTCGCCGCGCCGGATGGCGTCGATGGCGGCATTCTTGATGTTGTCAGGCGTGTCGAAATCCGGTTCGCCGACCGACAAGCTGATCACGTCGCGACCCTGGGCTTTCAGCTCACGGGCTTTCTGCGTCACCGCGATGGTCGCGGAAGGCTTCACGCGCGCCAGGGTGTCGGAAAGAAAGGCCATGGGGTCAGCTTTCGGGGGTTGTGAACGGCGCGCACCATAAGGGCGGGGTCGGTGGTCCGCAACCGCGATCCCGGCTCCCATCCATGCCGATGCGCGATGGCTGCGATCAGCCCCGCCTCGGCAGGGCGGCGCGGCGGCGCTCGGCGGCACGGCGTGTCAACAGCGTTCCCGGCGACTGCCACAGCGGCAAGGTGGCTGCGTCGCTCACGTCTTGCCGCGACAGGCCGATGTCGGACAATTCCGCCGGTGTCATGCGGCCCAGCAGCGCCATGTCGCGCCGAACCGCCGCCACCCGGCCCGGCAGGCTCAGCAGGATCGCGACGCGGCCCAGCAGGACGGCAAAGCGGGACGGGGCGGCGGCCAGACCCGGCAGGGGCGAAGCCTCGATAAAGTTCGAACTGGGCGCGTGTCGCATAACCATTCTCCTCGGCCTCACCATGAGCCGTCCGGCTTGCCCTGCCCAGGGACAGCGGAGTACAGTTTGAGCGAACTGTCCGACCAGGAGACCAGTACAGTGCTGGACCGCCCTGCCCTTCATGCCGGCCCGCGGGTGCAGCAGGTCATGCAGGCGATCGCCGATCGCATCGCCAGCCGTGCCCTGCCGCCCGGGGCGCGGCTGCCGTCCGTGCGCAAGCTCGCCGAAACCATGGCGGTGTCGAAGTCGACCGTGGTGGAAGCCTATGAGCGGCTCGGGGCCGAAGGCGCCATCCAGTCGCGGCCGGGGTCCGGCTTCTTTGTTTCGGGCGCCACGCGGCCGCTGTCGCTGAAGGCGCTCGGCCCCAAGCTCGACCGCGTCATCGATCCGGTGTGGTTGACCTATCAGGCTTTCAACGCGGGCGAGGGCGTGCTGAAGCCGGGCTCGGGTTGGCTGCCGACCGAATGGATGCCCGATGCGAGCATCCAGAAGGCCTTGCGCCAGATCGCGCGCGAACCGATCGGGCCACGCACTGCTTACGACGAGCCGCAAGGCTTCTCGCCGCTGCGCCAGCATCTGGCACGGCGGCTCGACGAGCGCGGCATCGCGGGCACGCCCGACCAGATCATCATCATGGATTCGGCCACCCAGGCGCTCGACCTGCTGATGCGATTCCTGCTCGAGCCCGGCGACACGGTGGTGGTCGACGACCCGTGCTACTTCAACTTCCACGCCCTGCTGCGCGCCCATCGGGCCGAGGTGGTCGGCGTGCCCTACCGCGACGGCGGGCCCGATCTCGAGGCTTTCGCGGCCGTCCTCGCGGCGCATCGCCCGCGCCTTTACCTGACCAATTCGGCGTTGCAGAACCCCACGGGCGGATGCTTGTCGGCCACGACGGCCCACCGGGTGCTGAAGCTGGCGGAACGGCACGACACCGTGATCGTCGAGGACGACATCTTCGCGGATTTCGAACATGCGCCGAGCCCGCGCCTTGCCGGCTTCGACGGGCTCGATCGGGTGGTGCATATCGGCGGCTCGTCCAAGATGGTGTCGGCCGCCATGCGGTGCAGCTACATCGCCACGAAACACGACTGGATCGAACCGCTCGTCGACCTGAAGCTCGCGACCACGCTCGGCAACAATCATCTCGCTGCCGCCTTCATGCACCGGGTCCTGACCGATGGCAGCTACAGGCGCCATGCCGAGGGCATCCGGGCCAAGCTGTCGGACGCCATGGGCCAGACCCTGCGGCAGTTGCGCAGGCTCGGGCTGAAACCCTCGGGCACGCCCCAAGGCGGCCTGTCGCTCTGGGCCGAACTGCCGACCGGCCTGGATGCGGCGGCGATCGCGCGGTTCGGTCTTCGGCACGATGTCCTGTTCGCGCCCGGCAATGTGTTCAGCGCCTCGGGCACGGCCGGCAGCTTCATGCGGTTCAACGTGGCGCGGTCGCTCGACCCACGCGTCTTCGAGGTGCTGCAGGCGGCCATGCGAGCCTGAGCGGCTGGCCCACTGCGGCGCGGGACGCTACAGCGGGTCAGCCCTGCGAGAACCCGCGATGTTCCTGAAACCCTTTTTGCTCCGCCCCCGCCTGATCGGGTCCTTCGTGCTCGCCGCCCTGATCGGCTTCCTGCTGCCGGATGGCTTCGCGCTCTGGCAGAAGGCGCTGTTGTCCTGGTGCGCCGGCACCGTGACCTATATGGCGCTGATCTCCTGGACCATGTCGCGGTCGAGCCAGGACGCGTTGCGGACCAGCGCCTCCGCGCTCGACGACAGCGCCTGGATCATCCTGCTGATCGGCATGGTGGCGACCGCGGCAAGCTTCGGCGGCATCGCGGCCCTGTTGTTCGGCAC
Organism: Lichenihabitans sp. Uapishka_5; assembly: GCF_033947565.1. Classification (NCBI taxonomy): domain Bacteria; kingdom Pseudomonadati; phylum Pseudomonadota; class Alphaproteobacteria; order Hyphomicrobiales; family Lichenihabitantaceae; genus Lichenihabitans; species Lichenihabitans sp. Uapishka_5. The sequence goes on along the minus strand of NZ_JARPVX010000070.1, from coordinate 4,363 downwards.
ACCCTCGCCCGGCGGCTCGAAGCTCCCCGACGCGCTGCTGGCCGGCGGCACCATGATCTGCTCGTGGGCCTTCATGCAGGTGATCTTCACGGTGCATTACGCCCATATCTATTACGGCGACGACGAGAACGGCTCCGCGCGCGGCGGCCTCAAGTTCTCGGGCGATGACGAGCCCGACTTCTGGGACTTCATCTATTTCACGACCTCGATCGGCGCGACCGCCCAAACCTCCGACACGGCCGTCGTGACCCGCCGCATGCGACGCATCGTGGCGGCGCAGGCGGTCTATTCGTTTTTGTTCAACACGGCGGTGCTGGCGATGGCTATCAATATCGCGGCCGGATTGGTGGGCCACTGAAGCTGGAACGAGGCGAAGCGGGTCCCGCTTCGCCTGTGCCACCACGCAATCAGCTCGGCACAGCCTGGGGGACGAGGGGTCCTACTTGCCCCAACGTCCTTCGTACAGGAAGGCCGGCGCCGCCTTCAGCTGATCCTTGGTGGCATCGATGCGGGCATGCCATTTCCGCGCCGGAGCATCGTAGGACAGGATGATGCCGGCCGGCGCCACGACCACATGATGGGTGCCGATGCCCAGGAAGCCGCCGACCGACAGTACATAGCCGCTGAGGCGCCCCGATTCGATCACCACGTCCGAGATGGAGCCGACCTTCTCGTTCTTGCCGTTCGTCACCGCAAGGCCCGTCACGTTGGTGCTCAGGATGGCATTGTCGGGAACCGGCACGAAGCTCGGCGCGGGAGGCGTCTGGGCTTGGGCCAGGGGTGCGAGGACCGCGAAGGCGGCAGCCAGAACAAGACGACGCATGAAACACTCCTTGGGGTCGTTCCCTGGTGGAAGGGCTTGCGCCGCCCCCTCCATGGGTCGAGATGAGGCCGGGATGGGCAAAGACGACGCCTTCTCCATCCGGCAAACGGGCCGGTACGGCGGCGAAACGGCCGGCGGCTCGCGCCTGCAGAGCGAAGAAATGAGGCCGGGATGTGGTTTCTGAAGATGATCGTCGCCTTGGTGCTGATCGCGGTGCTGGCCGTGAGCGGCTTTGTCTACGATACGATGTGGAACGACGGGCACTGGACCGGGATGCTGCTCGGGCGCGACCGGCTTGTGGCGCAATGTTTGCCGCCCTTGCGGGCCAGCCTGACGACGCGGGGCTTCACGCCGACCGACATCGAGGTCGGACGATCGGTGTCGTTCGCGGTGGCGTCGGGGTCGTTCGGACGGGTGCGGGTGTTGTCGGGGCCTTTCACCTTCAGCGACGGCCCCAACGGCGCCCGGGTGGACGGCCGCCTCGCCTGCCTGATCGACGGCACGCGAACCGATGTCGAGGTGGAGGTCGACGGAACGCCGCTGCGGGCGGCCTGAAGGGTCAGTGCTGGAACCGCAGGCCCAGCAACGCGACGTTCTGCGTGTAGTCCGACCCGGCGATCGTGCTCTTCAGCTTCTGGTGCGACAGCGTGCCGGTCAACACCATGGCCCGCGACAGGTGGTATTCGGCTTTCAGGCTTTCCGTCAGCACGTTTTCGGTGATGGCCGCGCCCTCATAGGCGTTGTTTTGATAGATCAGCGCCGCCGACAGGGTGAGATAGCGGAACAGCGCGTGGCTGAGCACCGCGCCGATTGTGCGCGACTCGATGCCCGAGGCACCCGGCACCGTGGTTTCGTTGAAGCTGGTGGCCCCGTTCACGCTCAAGGTGGTCAACGGCGTCGCGGCCCAGGCGAGCGCAACATCGGCCACGGGACCGTCGAGGGTCTTCAGCCGCGGATCGTCGTAGAAGCGGGTCGCATAGCCGGCCGACACCGTACCGGTCAGCTCGGGAAACAGCTCGAACGCGGTGCCGAGGCGTGCGGCCGTGCCATCCGAATCGCGGCGGTAACCGGACGGGTCCACGGTGCGGTCGTGCAGCCGCTCATCGGCGCCGACCTCGACAAAGGGCTGCAAGCCGGGCTTCAGGTCATAGCCCACCCGCAGCTTGGCCCCGTAATCGGTGACGTTCTGGTAGGCGAGGTCGACCGCGACGCCGTCGCTCAAGGTCGCGTCGTCATAGGTGGTGCGATCGACGAGACCATGCAGGCCGACCGAAAAGCGGCCGAACCCTTGCGTCACCCCGAGCGTGCCGCCGAAGCCTTCCACCAGCGGCCGGCCGTCGACCGCGATGTTGAGTTCGGGCGAGCCCGGCCGCTGGGTATCGACGTTGAAGCGCAGCTCGGTGTCGATGCTGGTGTCGCGGGTCGCGTGGATGGTCCAGTCGACCACGCCGTTGGCATCGGGACGGTCCGCATTGTGGTTGCGGAAGAACGAATCATAGGCGCCGTAGAGCGTGCCCCTCAGCTCGTGCACGGCCCAGTCGGATTGCAGCGTCAGGCCGGCTTCGGTGCGGCTGTAGGGCGAGGCCTTGATGCCGGACGACACCTGATCGGGGCTGCTGTCGAAGCCCAGGCTCTGCTGGATGTAGGGGAAGGCCCGCAGCCCGCCCGTGCCATAGCCGACGGGCGCGAAGGGCGCATCCTCTGGCCTGAAGCTGCGGCGCGGCAGCACCGGCAATGCCGCAACCGGGGTGTTGGGATCGATGTCCGCCGCCCCGCCGCCCTTCAGCCGCAGGGCGCGCGGATAAGCCTCCAAGGCCGGTAACGCCACCGGCTGGCGCTCGGGTCGCGCCGCATTGCGCATCCGCGGCAGGTGCAGGCGATCCGCCTGGGGGACGGGCTTCGGGGCCGCGCCCAGCCCGGCAACGTTCGAGGTCGGCGCCACGAAGCCGTCGAGGCCGGGACCGTCGCCAGTCGCATCGACGGTGCCGCGCATGCCGCCGAAGCCACCATCGACCCCGCCGGCATCCTGGGCCCGGAGGGGACCCGCCAGAACGAGGCAGACCACCGGGCCGACGAGCCAAGCCGACCGCCTATGGGGCAGCCGGGCCGTCGGCGGTCGTGGGGCGGCTGAGGTCACGCGGGCCCGGGGCTCGGGGAGGAAAGACTTAACGGGTTCTAAGCCAGCATGGTTAACGGTCGGTTAGGTATGCCGGGATGTCCGGGCCCGCATGGTCAAGAAAGCCGAAAGGCTTTTGCTTCATCGTGGAGACATCGAACGGAGGGAGACGGGATCATGGGCCATCGCGGCTTGTTCCGGACGCGCAATCTCGGTGTCGCCATGCTGGTCATGGCGATGGCCTTGGGGCTCGGCGCACCCCCGCGCGCCGCGCTGGCGACCCCACAAGGCGGGTTTGCCGGCTTCGTGGCGGCGCTTTGGCCCGAAGCCAAGGCCAAGGGGATCTCGCGGCAAACCTTCGAAGCCGCCTTTGCGGGCGTGACGCCCGACCCCGACGTGATCGCTAAAACGCGAAAGCAGGCGGAATTCACCAAGACGATCGGCCAATACCTCGGTTCGGCCGTGTCCGAAAAACGCATCGACAACGGCACCGATCATTACCGCCAGTGGGCGCCCTGGCTGGCCCGCGCGGAAGCCAAATACGGCGTCGACCGCTACGTCATCATGGGCGTGTGGGGGCTCGAAACCAACTTCGGCGGCTTCGCGGGCAACGATTACGTGGTGCGATCACTCGCGACGCTGGCCTATGCGAACTATCGCGGCACCTATTTCCGGCACGAGCTGCTGGCGGCCCTGGCGATCCTCGAGGCCAGACATATCGACCCTGCCCACATGACGGGCTCGTGGGCCGGCGCCATGGGCCAGACCCAGTTCATGCCGTCGAGCTTCAAGAGCTATGCGGTCGATTTCGACGGCGATGGCCGGCGCGACATCTGGACCAGCGTGCCCGACGCGATCGGCTCGACCGCCAACTACCTGCACAAGCACGGCTGGGTGGCCGGCGAGACCTGGGGCTACGAAGTGCGGCTGCCGGAAGGCTTCGCGGCCAGCGAGGGAACCAGGGCCGGGTTCGGCACATGGGCGGCGCGCGGCCTGCGGCGCGCCGATGGCGGCGCCATGCCGGACAACGGCACCGGCACCTTGCTGATGCCGAGCGGGCGGCGCGGCCCCGTGTTCTTGGTCACGCCCAATTTCCGTGTCATCAAGAGCTACAACAATTCCACGTCCTATGCGCTCGGCGTGGCGCTGCTCGGTGACCGCATCGCCGGCTGGGGGCCGCTGTCGACCGCCTGGCCGGTGGTGACCGCGCAGCCACCGGCGCCGAAGCGCCTCGCCAAGGACTGACGCCGCCCCCGTCGCAGGGCCAGCGGCCCGGAGATGCGACGATGCGGCAGGCAGGCAAGGGCAAGATCGCGGTCGGCGCCGCCCTGGCGGCTGTGCTGGCGTGCGGCCCCCAGCCCGAGGCCCATGCGGCCGGGTTCTTCGATTTCCTGTTCGGCAACACTGCGCCGCCAGCCCAGCAG
>NZ_JARPVX010000006.1:0-132705 GCF_033947565.1 Lichenihabitans sp. Uapishka_5 | reverse complement strand
CGCCAGCGCCACCTTGGAGCCGACGCCCTGCACGCCCTGCAGCAGACGGAACCAGTCGCGCTCGCCGGGCGAGCCGAAGCCGAACAACCGGATCGCGTCCTCGCGCATCTGGGTCTCGACCGCGAGCGACACGGCGCCGCCGGGCCCGGGCAGCTGCGCCAGCGTGCGGGGCGAGCAGGACACCACATAGCCGACGCCACCCACGTCGATGATGGCGAAGTCCGGCCCCTGGCTGTCGACGATGCCGGTCAGCTTGCCGATCATGCGGGGCGCGCCTTGCTGCCCGCCACCGCCCGCGCAACCGCGGCCGCCAGGCGCGGCGGCCGACGGTGGTGGGCGTGCGTGATGGCGACCGCCAGCGCATCGGCGGCATCAGGGCTTGTGACGTGGCTTTTCGGCAGCAGCACCTTCAGCATGGCGTTGATCTGGTGCTTTTCGGCGTGGCCGGTGCCCACAATGGTCTTCTTGACCAGGTTGGCCGCATATTCGGCCACCACCAGACCCGCCAAGGCCGGCACCACCAGCGCGATGCCGCGCGCCTGGCCGAGCTTCAGCGTGCCCTGCGGGTCGCGGTTGACGAAGGTTTCCTCGACGGCCGCTTCATCGGGCCAATGCGCCTCGATGACTTGGGCAAGCATCACGTGCAGGGTGCGCAGCCGCTCGCTCAACGCTTGTTCGCCATCGGTATCGATGGTGCCGCAGGCCACGAAGGACAGCCGCGTGCCGTCCGCCTCAACGATGCCCCAGCCCATATGGCGCAGGCCGGGGTCGATGCCGAGGATGCGGATGGCTGTCATCGCAGGCCACGAGCCTGACGTATGAGGGACCACAACCGCGATGAACCCTCCTCGTTCCGGGGCGGCGAAGCCGAACCCGGAACCGGCGTGCTTCGGCTTTCATCGCAGAAGCTCCCCGGTTCCGCATCTTCGCTCCGCTTCGTCCGGAATGAGGAAATCATCGGGGGGTGACCTTCGTCACGCGTCCAGCTTGGCCAGCAGCGCGTCCGACACCTCGAAATTGGCGTAGACCTTCTGCACGTCGTCGTTGTCTTCGAGCGAGCCGACGAGGCGCAGGATCTTCTCGCCCGCTTCGTCGTCCACCGCGATCGTGTTCTGCGGCCGCCAAACGAGCGCGGCACGGCGCGGCTCGCCGAACTTTTCCTCGAGCACCTTGGCGACGTCCTTCATGGTCTCGACCGCAGTGACGATCTCGTGGCCGTCCTCGCCGGTCGACACGTCGTCGGCGCCCGCCTCGAGGGCGGCTTCCATCATGGCGTCCTCGGATGCGGCCTTGAGGTCGTATTCGACGAGGCCGACGCGGTCGAACATGAAGGACACGGCGCCGGTCTCGGCGAGGGCGCCGCCCGACTTGGTGAAATACGACCGCACCTCGCCGGCCGTGCGATTTCGGTTGTCGGTCAGCGCCTCGACGATCACCGCGACCCCACCCGGCGCATAGCCCTCGTAGCGCACCTCGTCGTAGTTCTCGCCTTCGCCGCCCGAGGCTTTCTTGATGGCGCGCTCGATGTTGTCCTTCGGCATGTTCTCGGCCCGGGCTGCCAGCACGGCGGCACGCAGGCGCGGGTTCATGCCGGGGTCCGGCAGCCCCATCTTGGCCGCTACCGTGATCTCGCGGGCGAGCTTCGAAAACACCTTCGAGCGAACAGCGTCCTGCTTGCCCTTCTTGTGCATGATGTTCTTGAACTGACTGTGGCCAGCCATGGTGTCCTCGGCGCCCGGGGGTGGGGATCTTTACGCGCATGTAAGCGAAAGGTGGTCACAAGGGAAGCCGCGCCCCGCTGCGGTCGACGCCGCTGCGCCCTTGCGCCGAAGGATAACGATGGTTCCGCGATCCTTGTCCTGGCGGTCCGACGCTGTCCGGGCCGTGGCACCGCACTGGCGCCTGGGCGGCCGCGCCATGGCGGGCGTGGCGCTCGCAATTCTGGCGGCGCTCGGCATCGGCCTGCGGGTCGCTGCCGCATGGGGACCGCTCGGACTCGACGAGATGTGGTCGTTGACGCTCGCGCGCGGCCTGCCTTCCATCGGCGACGCCTTTTGGGGCCTGCCGCACGACAACAATCATGCGTTCAACACCGCCATCATGGTGGCGCTCGGCCCGGACCGGCCCGCCTGGGTCTACAGGGTGCCGGCGATCGCGCTCGGCGTCATCGCGATGCCGGTGCTGGCCCGCAGTCTCGCGGGGGCCGGCGCCGCCGCAGCCCTGACGGGGGCGCTGTTGATGGCCGTGGGTTTGCCGTTCGTGGATTTCGGCTCGGAAGCGCGCGGCTATGCGGGCTTGGTGCTGGCAACCGTGATCGCGGTCGACCGCTGGCGCTGCGCTATGGCGGCGCCGGACCCGACCCGGATGCCGGGTCGCTGGGGTCTCGCGGCTGCGGCGGGCCTCGGTGCCTTCAGCCATCTCACCATGGTGATGACGGTGGCGGTGCTGGGGGTCGCAACCCTGTTGCTCGTGGGCGACCGCGCGCGGCGCTTCGGGCCGGTCCTCGGTGTGAGCGTCCGCCTGTTCGCCCCGACAGCGCTGGCGCTGGTGCCGGCCGCGCTTGCGCTTGCTGTGGCGATCCGGCGGGGCAGCGGCCTGCGGATCGGCGACATCGACCCCTTCACCCCGGCCAAGCTGTTCGGCGGCCTCGGCGACATGGTGGCGCTGACCCTCGGGCTGCCGGCTTCGCCTGCGACGCCGCTGCTGCTCGTCGTGCTGCTAGCCTGCCTGGCAGCCGCGGCACGGCGTGGCCTCGTGAGCTCCGAGACGCTAGCCTTAGGCGCCGCAAGCTTCGTGGCGCTGCCTGTCGCGCTTTGGGCCGCCCACGTGCCGAATGTCGGATATCCGCGCTATTTCGCGATTTGCGCCGTGGTGCTGGTTTTTACCCTCGGCGAGGTGGCGGGCCGGCTTTGGCGACGCGGCGATGATGGCCGACGCTGGATGCTGGCGACGGTGGCCCTCGTGGCGACCGCGAATCTGCTGGCCGACGGGCAGGCGATCCGGGCCGGACGCTCCGCCGGTCCGGAAACCCTGGCCATCATGCGGGCGGAAGGGCCGGTGCGCTACGCCACCAATCGCCGGGCGATGGCCACCCTGCTGCTCGGCGCCGCCAGCGCGGAGCCGGCCGACCCGGCTTCGAGCCCTTGCGCCCTACCCTCGCCCTGGTACGTCGCGGTGGGCGATCTCGACATGCGATCCGATGGCAGCGTGACGCTCGGTGCGGGCGCCTGCGCATCGCTCTACCGGGTGCGGAAGGCCTTTGCGTCGAACCCGATGTCCGGCACTCAATGGACGCTTTACCGGCTGGTGTCCGAACCGAGCCGGGCCAACACGGTTTCACCCGGGCGCGGCACCTGAAAGGCCGCATCCGGCACCCCGCGGTCGCGTCGGGCGGCCGCGAGGGCCAGCACGGGCGCCTCGATCCCCTCGTCGGTCAGCTGAAAGGTGCCCCAATGGGCCGCGAGGCTCAACCCGGCGCCAAGTTCCACATGCGCCTGCACGGCGTCGGCCGGGTCCATGTGCTGGGTGCGCATGAACCAGCGCGGCTCATAGGCCCCGATCGGCAGGATGGCGGCATCGGGCGTCCCGAGGCGGTCGCGGATCTGTGTGAACCCAGGGAAATAGCCGGTGTCGCCCGCAAAATACAGGCGGCCACCGGCGGCCTCGACCCAATGGCCACCCCACAACATGCGGCGGCGGTCGAGGGCCCAACGGCTCGACCAATGTTGGGCCGGCACATAGGTGATGGCGAGATCCGGCCGCAGCTCCCTTCGCTCCCACCAGTCGAGCTCGATCACGGGACCGATGCCGCGCCGTTCCAGGTAGCGTCCGTTACCGAGCCCGGTGACGATCGTCGGGCTGTCCCGCTCGGCCAGGGCCCGCAGGCTGGCCAGATCCATGTGGTCGTAATGATTATGGCTGAGCAGGATGACGTCGACCGGCGGCACCTCCGCGAGCGACAGACCGGGCCGGCGCACGCGCTTCGGCCCCACGAAACTGAAAGGGCTGACCCGTTCGGAAAAGACCGGATCGGTAAGCAGCCGGACGCCGGGCAGCTGGATCAGATAGGTCGAATGGCCGATGAACGTGAAGGCGGCCTCGTTGGCCGCCACGGTCTCGGGCGGCGGCGGGCTTGGTGGATCGGTCACCTCGGCCGGCCAGGCGACGCGCGCGCGGCTCCGCTGCCAGCGGAGCAGGTCGGCGACACCCTTGTCGGTATCGACACCCGGGTTGAAGAAGCGGCGACCGTCGTAATGGTCTGAAACGGGGTAGGCAGGCCTTGTCATGCGCCCCCTATAGCATCGCCTCGGCCGCTTTTGCGCTTCGCGCGGCCCGAAACCTGCCGCAGCGCCGAAGCGTTGGCGTATCGTCCTCAAACTCAGGCGCGATCCATGCCAATCCCAGACTCGATCGCGGCCCTGCTGGCCCTCCCGCTCGCCCTCGCGGCCGCGATCCCTGCCGCCGCGGCGCCGGACAGCCTGGCGGCGCATCGGTGGACGCATCGCGTCGTCCTCGTGCTGACGCCCGACGCCGCCGATACGCGCCTGGCCGAGCAGCGCGCCATCCTGAACCACATGGGCGCTGCGGCCCGTCACCGCGACCTGACGCTCGTGGCCGTCACGGGCGACACGGCCGAAGCGGGCGCGCTGCGGCGTCGTTTCGGGCTCGGCTCCGGCTTCCAGGCGGTGCTGGTCGGCAAGGACGGCGGCGCCAAGCTCACCGCCGCCGAACCGTTGCGGCCCGAGGCCCTGTTGCCGCTGATCGACGCGATGCCGATGCGCCAGGACGAGATGCGCCGGCGCCCTTGAGGGCGTCGCCCGAGGCTCAGAATCCTTCCAGCACGATCTTGCCCCGGGCCGTGCCGGATTCGAGCGTCGCATGGGCGCGCCGGAGGTTGGCGGCCGAGATGAGCCCATAATGCTCGCCGAGCGTGGTGCGCAGGTCGCCGGCCTCGACGAGGCGTGCCACCGCGTTCAACAGGATACCCTGTTCCGCCATGTCGGAAGTCGCAAACATCGACCGGGTGAACATGAACTCCCAGTGCACCGACGCGCTCTTGCGCTTGAACGGATTGATGTCGAGCACCGCCGGGTCGTCGATCACCGCGAAACGGCCCTGCGGGGCGATCAACGCCGCGAGGGCACCGAGGTGTCGGTCCGTCGCCGTGGTGGAGAACACGAAGCCGGGAGCCCCGAGGCCGAGCGCCGCCACCGCCGCATCAAGCGGCTGCGCATGGTCGACCACGTGGTGCGCCCCGAGCCCGAGAGCCCAGTCGCGTGTTTCGGGCCGCGACGCAGTGGCCACCACGGTGAGGTCGGTCAGCCGGCGCGCCAGCTGGATGGCGATCGAGCCGACGCCGCCGGCGCCGCCGACGATCAGCAGCAGGCCCGCCTGCCCGGGCACGGGCTTACGGACGTCGAGCCTGTCGAACAGCGCTTCCCAGGCCGTGATGGCGGTCAGCGGCAGTGCGGCCGCTTCCGCAAACGACAAGGAGGCCGGCTTGCGGCCGACGATACGCTCGTCGACGAGGTGGAACTCGGCATTGGTACCGGGCCGCTCCAAGGCGCCAGCGTAGAACACCGCATCGCCGGGCTTGAAGCCGGTCACCTCGGGCCCGACCGCCTCCACCACCCCAGCCGCGTCCCAGCCCAGCACTTTCCACTGGCCCGGTTCGGGCGCGGCCCGCATCCGCACCTTGGTGTCGACCGGGTTGACCGACACGGCCTTCACCGCAACCAGCAGGTCGTGGCCGCCGGGCTGCGGCTTCGGGAGGTCGATATCGACGAGCGAAGCATCGGCAGCGATAGGGCCGGGCGTTTGATATCCGATGGCGCGCATGGAAGTGTCCTGACAGGTCGTTGAGGGATGCGAGATGCGCCTTCCGGGCCGCCTCCGCAAGAACGCCTCAGCCGAGCCCCGCCGGCCGGGACGCGAAGCCGCTCGGGAACGCGTTGCGGGGGCATCTTGTGCCCGTTACTGTCGCGCCATGTTCGAGGCCGTCTTCCAATCCTTTACCGAAACCGCCGATCCGAGCCAGGGTGCCGCACGAACGGCGGCGCTGCGGGAGGCCTTGCGGCAGCACGGCCTCGACGGTTTCGTGGTGCCGCGCTCGGACCAGCACCAGAACGAATACGTGCCGAAGGGTGACGAACGCCTGGCCTGGCTGACCGGCTTCACCGGATCGGCCGGCACAGCGGTCGTGCTGGCCGGGGAGGCCGCGATCTTCGTCGACGGGCGCTACACCGTTCAGGTGCGCGAGCAGGTTGACATGGCCGTTTTCACGCCGGAGTCGCTCATTGACACGCCGCCCGAGCGGTGGATGGAGACCCACCTCAAGGCGGGCCAACGCATCGGCTACGACCCTTGGCTGCACACGGCCGGGCAGGTCGAGCGGCTGGCGCGCGGCGTGGCGGCAGCCGGGGCGGAGCTCATTGCGGTCGACGACAACCCGGTCGACGCGATCTGGCCCGACCGACCCGCCGCACCGATCGGCACTGTAGTGCTGCACCGCAAGCGCTATGCCGGGCAGAAGGCCGACGGCAAGCTCAGTGCCGTCCGCAAGGCCCTGAAGGGGTGCCATGGCCTCGTGGTCAGCGACCCGCATGCGGTGGCGTGGTTGTTCAACATTCGCGGCTCGGACGTGCCCCACACGCCATTGCCGCTCGGCTTCGCGATCGTGCCCCGCGAAGGGCGGCCGACGCTCTATCTCGACGCGCGCAAGCTGTCGAACCAGGTCCGGGCGAAGCTCGAGGACGTCGCCACGGTGGCGGAACCCGACGCACTGGCTTCCGACATCGCCGCCTTCGGGCGCAACGGCGCGACATTGCGCTTCGATGCGGCGACGGCGCCCGCCAAGCTGGTGACGGCGCTGGAAGCCGCCGGCGGCAAGCCGGACGTCGGCACCGATCCCATCGCCCTGCTGAAGGCCGCCAAGAACGCGACCGAACGCGACGGATCCCGCGCGGCCCACCTGCGCGACGCGGTGGCGATGGTGCGGTTCCTGCACTGGTTCGACAAGGCCGCGCCGGCCGGCAAGGTGACGGAGATTTCGGCCGTCGAGGCGCTCGAGTCGTTCCGGCGCGAAACCCTTGCGCTCAAGGACGTGTCGTTCCCGACCATCGCGGGCTTCGGGCGCCATGCCGCCCTGCCGCATTACCGGGTCAGCACCGACTCGAACCTCGCGGTCGGCAAGGGCATATTCCTGATCGACAGCGGCGCCCAATACGAGGACGGCACCACCGACATCACCCGCACCGTGGTGGTGGGCAAGCCGACGGCCGAAATGCGGGACCGCTTCACCCGCGTGCTGAAAGGCCATATCGCGCTGGCCCGCGCCGTGTTCCCGGTGGGTGTGTCGGGCGCCCAACTCGACACGCTGGCGCGGCAGTTCTTGTGGTCGGCCGGGCTCGACTTTGATCATGGCACCGGCCACGGCATCGGCTCCTACCTGTCGGTGCACGAGGGGCCACAGCGCATCGCCAAAAGCGGCACCACGCCGCTTGTCGAAGGCATGATCCTGTCGAACGAGCCGGGCTACTACAAGGCCGGCCATTGGGGCATCCGGCTCGAGAATCTGCTGATCGTCGAAAAGCGCGAGATCAAGGGCGCCGAGCGGCCGATGCTGGGATTCGAGACGGTGTCGCTGGCGCCGATCGACCTCGCCCTGGTGGATCCCAAGCTGATGAGCCCGGACGAGGTCGCCTGGCTCGACGGCTACCATGCCGTCGTACGTCGGGCGGTGTCGCCGCTCGTCGAGCCGATCGTGCGACGCTGGCTCGCGCAGGCGACCCGGCGGCTCGGCACGGCCGACGGCGAGGTGGCGACAGACGGTCTCTAGCCCGCCTGGAACGGGGGGTGCCGGAAGCGGCGCGGCTTGAGGCGGCTCAGCCAGCCGCCGCGTGTGTCCCGCTCGGCCACCACGCTGTGGAACAGATCGCGATAGTGGTTCGTCGCGGTGTCGGCATCGAAGTCCTGGGCGCGGGCGATGCGCCGTTCCGGCGCTGAAGGTTTTCGCAATGCCGCCGCCAGGGCGGCCGTCAGCGCCGCCGGGTCGTTGCAGGGCACCAAGGCGCCGTGCAGCCCGTCGGCCAGGATTTCGCGCGGGCCATGGCAGTCCGTCGCCACCACGTCGAGCCCCCGCGCCATGGCCTCGACCAGGACGAGCCCGAACGGCTCGCTCGACGAGGGCAGCACGAAGCAGCGGGCGCGGTCGAAGTGCCGCCAGGGCTCCGGCACGTAACCCGGCATCTCGACACGGCCCTCGAGGCCGAGCCGGACCACCGCCTCGGCCAGCAAGGCCCGCTGCGGCCCGTCGCCAAGCAGGATCAGCCGGGCGTCGGGCCGCGGCAGCGCCGCAAAGGCTTCGAGCAGGCCGGTGAAATTCTTGTAGGATACGAAACGCCCCGCCGCCAGGATCACGGGTGGCCGCGCTTCGAGCGCCGCCACTGTCGTGGCGCCCCCGGGCGTCACCTGCACGGGATTGTAGATGCGCGCCATGCGACTGGCCGAGGCGTGCCACCGCTGCCTGAGATAAGTGCCGAGGCCGTCCGACACCACGACGGTGCGGGCCGTGATGCGCGTCAGCACCGCGGCCGCGCGAAAGCCGATCTGGCTGAGGCGCTGCGGCTCGGTTTCCGCATAGCCGTGATAGGTCAGGATGGTGCGGTCGAGCCTGCCGCAGAGCGCCGCCGCGAGCGCCAGCTTCACATTGGCAGCCGCCAAGGCCGAGATGGCGATGTCGGGCCGTTCCGCCCGCAACAGGCCGCGCAATCGCCAGACCGATTGCAGATGGTTGCCGCCCAGCACCACGACCCGCACGGCGGCATCGACAAAGGACACGTTCTGGGCGGCGTCGTAATCGACGGCGAGGATCACCTCGTGGCCGCCGGCGGCGAAGCGCGAGGCCATGACGCTCCACACGCGTTCGGCGCCGCCGCCCGCGAGCGCGTGGATGTAGAACAGGATCTTGAGCCGCCGAACCATGCCGCGTCGCCCTTTGCGGAATGAGAATGGACGCCCTTCGGCGCACTGTCCCGCAGGAAAGCACACCGGGTCCAAAGGCGGGATGAAGGACCGGAATGGTTTGCCGGGACGGTTAATGCGCTTGCCTCGAAGCCGGCACGGAGGCGCGATCCGCGACGTTTTGGCGGTCGGAACGCCAAAGGGTCGCGGGGATATCGGGAGCGTGCCGACTAGACGCGGGTCGCAGGACTCCGCAGAATGGCTCCCATGATAGCGGGCATGCCCTATTCCGGCGAGCGAAGCAGGCGTTCCGACGTCCGTACGCTCCAAACCGTGGTCGACCGTCGACTCGCGGCGCTTTTGCCTGAGGCTCACGTGGCGGGCGACCTCGGCGCCGCCCTTCGCTACAGCTTGTTGGCCCCGGCGAAGCGCATCCGGCCTCTGCTGACCATCCTGGCCGCCTGGGAGCGGCATCCCAATGATCTGGCGGCGCTCGATGCCGGTTGTGCCCTCGAGATGGTGCATACGGCGTCGCTGATCCTTGACGACATGCCGGCCATGGACGACACGCCGGAGCGACGCGGCCAGGCCGCCACCCATGTGCGGTATGGCGAGGATGTCGCCATGCTGAGCGCCATCGCGCTGATGAACCAGGCCTATGCCACCGTGGCCGGCATGGACTGCATCGACGCCGAGGCGCGCTGCGCCCTGGTGGGCATCCTGGCCCGGGCCATTGGGCTGCGGGGCTTGGCGGGCGGCCAGTATGCCGACCTGCGGCCGAACGAGCGGCATGGCGCCAGCGGCATCACCGAGACCACCCACTTGAAGACCGGCGTCCTGTTCGTGGCGGCAGTCGAGATGGCGGCCGTCGTCCATGGCATCGACCGGGACGGCAGCGAGCGGCTGCGGCGCTGCGCCACCGAGCTCGGCCAAGCCTTCCAGATCCTCGACGACCTGATCGACAGCCGCAGTTTCCTCGCGTCCGGCCGGCAGGAGGACGACGGCAAATCGACCCTGCTGTCGCTGCTGGGGCAGGACGCCACCCACCGACAGCTGCAGTCCCACATGGATGGCGCCCTGCGCGACCTGCAGCCGGACGGCGCGCTGGCGGGGTTCGTGCGATCCATCTTCGCCAGCGTGGCACGGCTGCCCGAGGCCGTCTGATGGGCATTCTCGGCAATAGCCTGGTGACGGCTGCGAGCTTCTTCGCCATGGAGGCCGTGGCCTGGGCCGGCCATAAATACATCATGCACGGCCTCGGCTGGAGCCTGCACCGCTCGCATCACGAAGACCATGACGGGTGGTTCGAGATCAACGACCTTTACGGGGCCGGGTTCGGACTGCTGGCGGTTGCGACTTTCGTGTGGTTCGCGCCGCTCTGGCCGCCGCTCTACTGGATCGCGGTCGGCGTGACGCTCTACGGCGTCGCTTATTTCGTGGTGCATGACGGCCTCGTGCATCAGCGCTGGCCCTTCCACCACAAGCCGCGCCACCCTTACCTGAAGCGCCTCGTGCAGGCCCACAAGCTGCACCACGCCGTCGAGGGCCGCACCGAATGCGTCAGCTTCGGTTTCCTTTATGCGCCTCCGGTGCGCCGGCTGAAGCAGCATCTCGTTCGGCTTCACGCGGCGGGTCGCCGCTTGCGCCCGGAGCCCGGCGAATGAGCGCGACGCTTGCCCAAAAGCGCAGCGGCACCGCCGCCCAAAGCCTGACGGGCCTCGGCCTCGCGGCTTTGATCATCGCGGCTTGGCTGGTCGGGCATATCTACGGCGTCTTCCTGCACCGCTGGGACACGGTCGGCAGCGTTGCGACGCCCTTTCTGATGCTGCTGCAATGCTGGCTCAGCGTCGGCCTGTTCATCGTGGCCCATGACGGAATGCACGGATCCTTGGCGCCCTACCATCCGCGCCTCAACCGCGCGGTCGGCCGGCTCTGCCTCGTGCTTTATGCGGGCTTTTCTTACGATCGGCTGGTCGGCGCGCATTTCGACCATCACCGGCATCCCGGCACGGCGCTCGATCCTGACTTCTATGCCGATGACCCGGAACACCTGTGGTCCTGGTACACGGTGTTCTTCCGGCGCTATTTCGGCTGGCGGCCGTTCCTCACCATCGCCGTGGTGGTGGCAGTCTATAAGGGGGTGTTCGGGGCCGGCATGGCCAACATCCTGCTGCTTTGGGCCGTGCCGGCCGTGATCTCGTCGCTGCAATTGTTCTATTTCGGCACCTTCCTGCCGCACAGGCACGAGGACGACGACTTTGCGGACCAGCACAACGCCCGCAGCAACAATTATCCGTGGCTGGTGTCGCTGCTGACCTGCTTCCACTTCGGCTATCACCACGAGCATCACCTGGCGCCGCAACTTCCCTGGTGGCGCCTGCCGAGCGCCCGGCAGCCTTAGGTCAGGCGATCGCGTCGGCGCAGGCCCGACACCCATCTCCGGCATGGCCGGCCTCGAGCGGCATGGAACACCGCGCACAGAGCGGCTGCGCTTGCGCGACGAGCCCATGGCCAAGCGCCACCCGTTCGTCGAACACGAAGCAGCCGCCACGCCATAAAGATTCGGGTTCGGCAACCTGCTCCAGATAGGCCAGGATGCCGCCGTCGAGCTGATAAACGGTGTCAAACCCCCGCTCCAGCAGCAGCGCGCTCGCCTTCTCGCAGCGGATGCCGCCGGTGCAGAACATCGCCACCGTCTTGTCGCGTGAGGGATCGAGGCGGGTGGCGACGAAATGCGGGAAATCGGTGAAGCTGGTCGTAGCGGGGTCGAGTGCCCCCTCAAAACTGCCGATCGCATGCTCGAAGCCGTTGCGCACATCGATCACCGGAATGGTCGGATCACGCAGGATGGCATTCCAGTCGGCAGGGGCCACGGGTGTGCCGGTGCGCTTGGCCGGATCGAGCCCCGGGACGCCGAGCGTCACGATCTCGCGCTTCAGGCGCACCTTCAGGCGGCGGAACGGCAGCGTCGAATGGGTCGACATCCGTGGCCGAAAGGCAGCCACGCGGCCGAGGCTGGCGAGCCCCGCCGCAAGCTGCTCCGGATCTCCCGCCAGGGTGCCGTTCAGCCCCTCGGGCGCCAGTAGCAACGTGCCGACGACGTTCAAGGCCGAGAGCTCGGCCCGCAGGCGATCCCGCAACGCAGGGAGGCCGGCTAAGGGCGTGAAGCAATAGAAGGCGGCGACGGCGACGGACATGATGCCGGCCGGGCTAGCACCCGCGCGGGGCAGCCGACAAGCCCCGCGAGGATTGAGCCTGGCGTGCTTCGCCTTGGCTTGCGGCGAGCTCCGCGCGCGACGGCGCCCGGCCGTCAGCCTTGCAACGCAGCCGCCAAAGACGCCAGGTCGGGCGGCAGAACCGAGTGGAACAGCATGGCGTCGCCCGTTATCGGATGCTCGAAGCCGAGCGTGGTGGCATGCAGGGCCTGGCGCGACAGTGCTGCCGCGATCGCGCGGGCAGGCCCCTCCAGGCGATCGGCCTTGGTGCGAAAGCCGGTGCCATAGGTGGCGTCGCCGATCACCGGATGGCCGATCGACGTGAGATGGACGCGGATCTGATGGGTGCGGCCCGTTTCGAGCCGGCAGCGCAGCAGGGCCGCCTGACCGAAGGTCGCCTCCCGGCTCCAATGGGTGACGGCATGACGGCCCCGATGGGCCGGCACAATGGCGACCTTCAACCGGTTATGCACGTCGCGGCCGAGCGCGGCCTCGACGCTGCCCGAAGGGCGGTCCGGCACGCCCCAGACAAAGGCATGGTAGTCGCGCACCAGCGACCCCGAGCGCCCATGATCCGCGAAGATGGCGGCCAAACCCGCATGGGCCGCATCGGTCTTGGCCACCACCAGCAGCCCCGAGGTGTCGCGATCCAGCCGATGCACGATGCCGGGCCGGCGCACGCCGCCGATGCCCGACAGGCTGTCGCCGCAATGGGCGATCAGCGCATTCACCAACGTGCCGTCGGCATGACCGGCCGAAGGATGCACCACGAGCCCGGCCGGCTTGTCGATGACGATCAGGTGGTCGTCCTCGAAGACGACATTGAGCTGGATGTCCTGACCGATGGGCTCGGCCGGCTCGGGGGGCGGCACCGCGATCGTCACCAGCGACCCGGCTGGCAGCTTGGCCCGCGCATCGGTGATGGGGGTTTCGCCGAGTCGGACGTGCCCCTCGGCGATCAGGCGCTGCAGACGGGTGCGCGACAGCGGCAGGCCTGCCGCCTCGGCGGCTTCGGCCAGCACCCTGTCGAGCCGCCCCCCGGCCTGCTCGGAACCGACCTCGACATGGAAAAGGCCGGTGGAACCACCGGCCTCATCGAGCAACGCGGGCTGCGCGTCGCGTAAAGTCTGCATGCCCTGCCCCGTCAGTGCAGGCTGACGGTCTGGAGCTGGTGCTCCCAGGCATTGGCCACGGCCGCGTCCTTCGAATCCGTCAGCATGATCGGCACGCCATTGGCGCCGAGCAACAGAAACAGGTCGAGACCGGGCTGGATGTCGGACACCTGCGGGAACAACCGCGTGACGTCGTCCGACCGGATGGCTTTGACGTAGGCGATGGCACCCTGCCCCAGATGGGCGAAGTCGTCCTGCGACAGGGGCGACTGGCTGATGACTTGGGTCATGATCAACTCCTCGATGTCGCGGTCCTCAAAGGCCCCGCGCCCCGGTACGCACACGGCAGTCTCGCACCGGATATCCTTACTGTTCGTCACCAGACGTGGTTGCCTGCGGCCATGAAATCAAGGTCGGGGCTTCGCGCGCGTCGGGCTGCCGCAGCGTCGGCGCACCCGAGCGATGCCATTGTGAGCCGCCTTCGGACCTTGGTTCGAACGTAAGCGCCTATTAACCAAGGGCCGATCAGAGTGGCGCTTGCCACAGACCCTGCCGCCTCGACGAGTCGGCCGTCAACGGCGACGGACCTTGATGACCAGCACCACCCTGCACCCTTCCGGCCCGCGCGGGCTCCGGCCCAAGTGCCTTGTAGCGGCTCTGGCGATCTTGCTGGCCAGCGGCGGGGTGGCGGAGGCCCAGCAGGTCGGCACGGCGTCCGGCCTGCCGGTGCCACGCTACGTCAGCTTGAAGTCGGACCACGTGAACCTGCGCGAAGGACCGTCCAAGGAACATCGCACCCTTTGGATCTACCAGCGTGCCGGTCTGCCGGTGGAGATCACCGCCGAATTCGAAACCTGGCGCAAGATCCGGGATTCCGAAGGCACGGAAGGCTGGGTGCTGCATTCGCTGTTGTCGGGGCGGCGGACCGCCCTGGTGGCGCCGTGGAAGAAGGACACCTTTCTGCAACTCCGCAGGTCGGCGTCGGACGGTGCCGCGGTTGCGGCCAACCTGCAGCCCAGCGTGCTGACCAATGTCAAGCGTTGCGACGATGGCTGGTGCCATATCTTCGGCGACAATTACGACGGCTACATCCAGGAAACGAACCTTTGGGGCGTCTACCCGGACGAGAAGGTCGACTGACCCAAACGAAAAATGCGCGCCCCTCGCGGAGCGCGCATCCTGTCGATCCAACCGATGATGAACCTTAGACGGCCTTGCGACGCAGCCGGATCACCACATCGACCCGGGCCACTTCCATGCCGACCGGCGCCACCGGCAGATCGCCGACCGGGATCTCGGTGCCGGGAATGTCCACCAGCCGATTCTCGTCCTCGTACAGGAAGTGATGGTGGTTGGTGACGTTGGTGTCGAAATAGGTCTTCGACCCATCCACCGCAATTTCGCGTAGCAGGCCCACCTCGGTGAACTGATGCAGCGTGTTGTAGACGGTGGCGAGCGAGATCGGCACCCGCGCGCCCGTGGCCTCTTCATAAAGCTTTTCGGCCGTCACGTGGCGGTCGCCGCGGGCGAACAACAGCCAGCCGAGCGCCACGCGCTGCCGCGTCGGGCGCAGGCCCGCGCCGCGCAGCTTGTGACGGAGGTCGTGGACCGGGCAGCCGTAGAGCGGGTCGCGTCGCGACAAAGGCGCGGCATCGTCACGATCGGCGTGAGCAGGGTCCATCGTGATCGGGGCAGCCATAGCAGCAACAACATTTCAGATGGAGAGCAATATGGCCTTTGCTATAACCCGAAAGACGACCCAAGGGCAATGCTGCGGCTTCAGCCCGCCTGGGCCGCCAGCATCTCCTTGACGGTGCCGCTCGCCTTGGCGAAGTCGATACGCCCGGCGTATTGGCCCTTCAGGGTGGCGATCACCTTGCCCATGTCCTTCGGACCGGCCGCGCCGGAATCCGTGATGGCGGCCGCAATGGCGGCGCGAACCTCGTCGGGGGACATCGCGACGGGCAGGAACTCCGCGATGATGGCGATCTCCTCGCGCTCGCCGGTGGCGAGGTCGTCGCGCCCGGCACCATCGTAAATGGCGATCGAGTCCTGCCGCTGCTTCACCATCTTCTGCAACAGGGCCAGGATCTCGTCGTCCGACACGTCGCGTCCCGTGCCGCGCGCCTCGATGTCGCGATCCTTCAGGGCCGCCTGGATCAGTCGGACGGTGGCGACACGACGCTTGTCGCCCGCCTTCATGGCCGTCTTCAGCATGGCAGTCAGTTGATCGCGCATATCCAGCACTCCGGCACGCCAACGAGACGGCGGTTGACCCGCGGTCGGGCCACGCCTACATCCCGAGCTTGCATTCTTTCGATGAACCCTGTGAGTGGCGGGCGCTTTGGCCGGCCGCTCGCGAAGCCACGGGTGTACTGTGCCGACCGATCCTGTTCAAGACGGAGCCGCCGCAGGTGGCTGGGACGAGCGAGAGCCGACCGCCCTGCTGGTGCTGGCCGATGGGACGATCCTCGAGGGAACGGGCTTCGGCGCCACCGGCCATGCCGTCGGCGAGGTGTGCTTCAACACCGCCATGACGGGATACGAGGAGATCCTCACCGATCCGTCCTACGCCGGACAGATCATCACCTTCACGTTCCCCCATATCGGCAACGTCGGCACCAACGACGAGGATGTGGAAACCGTCGACATGGGCGCCGCGGCCGGCATCCGTGGGGTGGTGCTGCACGCCCCGATCACGTCGCCCGCCAACTACCGTTCGAAAACCCATCTCGACGCCTGGCTGCAGGCGCGCGGCATTATCGGGCTCGGCGGCGTCGACACGCGCGCCCTGACGGCGCTGATCCGCGACAAGGGCATGCCGAACGCCATCATCGCCCATGCGCCCGACGGCGTCTTCGACCGCGCCGCGCTGCTGGCCGAGGCGCGCGCCTGGTCGGGCATGGATGGACTCGACCTCGTGCCCGGCGTCAGCACCGCGGAACGGTTCGGCTGGGACGAAACCACCTGGGACCTCGCCACCGGCTATGGCCGACAGGCGGCGCCGAAACACCACGTCGTGGCACTCGACTTCGGCGTGAAGCGCAACATCCTGCGCCTGCTGGCCGATGCGGGGTGCAAGGTCACAGTGGTGCCGGCCACCACCACGGCCGAGGCGATCCTGGCGCTCAAGCCCGACGGCGTCTTCCTGTCCAACGGCCCTGGCGATCCGGCGGCCGTCGGCCGTTATGCGGTGCCGGTGATCCAGGACATCATCAAGGCCAAGGTGCCGACCTTCGGCATCTGCCTGGGCCACCAGATGCTGGCGCTGGCAGTTGGCGCCAAGACAACCAAGATGCACCAGGGCCACCACGGCGCCAACCACCCCGTGAAGGACCAGGACACAGGCAAGGTGGAGATCGTGTCGATGAACCACGGCTTCGCGGTCGACACCGCGACCCTGCCGGCCAATGTGCGGGAAACCCACGTGTCGCTGTTCGACGGCTCGAACTGCGGCTTGGCGCTGACGGATGCGCCGGTGTTCTCGGTGCAGCACCACCCTGAGGCCTCGCCGGGCCCCAAGGACAGCCATTACCTGTTCCGGCAGTTCGTCGGATTGATGGATAAGGCCTGAACCTCAAGGACGGACGGGACGCTTCTCGCCCGTTACTGTACGGGGAACACCGAGGCCGCCCCGGCGACCGCCACCGCGACGTCGGCCCCAGCGGCATAATCCCGGTCGGCGGGCCAGTTCGCCTTCACGGTGAGCGGGTCGGAGCCAGTCGGGAGGCTGAGCTCGACCGTGGCCCGCGGGCCCAAAAAGATCTGGTCCAGCACCGTGGCCGACACGCCCTGCCCCGGTGGGGCCGGCACGATCTGCTCGGGCCGCAGCACCACCACGACGCGGCCATCCGAGAGTGTCTCGCGGACCATCGCAGGCAGGCGGCCGAGCGGCGTCTCGACACCCGTGCCGATCAAAGTCCCCGGCAGGCGCAGCACGGCGCCCGTGAGGCTCGCGGCCACGAGGCTCGCGGGCTCGCGATACACGGCGCGGGGCGTGCCGACCTGGACGATGCGCCCTGCATCCATCACGGCCACCTGATCGGCGAGGCCGAACGCTTCATCGCGATCGTGCGTCACCAGGATCGCGGTGGCGTCGCGGGCCTTGAGGATGCGCCGCACGTCCCGGCAAAGCTCCTGCCTCAGAACAGCATCGAGCGCGTTGAAGGGCTCGTCGAGCAGCAGCAGGCTCGGCTCCACCGCGAGGGCCCGCGCCAGGGCGACGCGCTGTTGCTGGCCGCCCGACAGCGTATGCGGCGGGCGTCCCGCTTGGCCCGTAAGCCCCACGAGGTCGAGCATCGCTTCGACCGCAACGGCCCGCCGACCGCGCGGCAGGCCGAAGCCGACATTGCGCCCGACCGAAAGGTGAGGAAACAGCGCGCCATCCTGCGGCACCAGCCCGATGCCGCGCCGCTGCGCCGGCACCAGGCCGGCGGGACCTGACATCATCACGCCATCGAGCGTCACCGTGCCGGCATCCGGCTGCTCGAAACCGGCGACCAGGCGCAGCAGCGTGGTCTTGCCACATCCGGAGGCGCCCAGCAGCGCCAGCACGGTGCCGCGATCGACCATGAGGTCGAGGCCGTGCAGGACGGGCGCCGCGCCGAAGCGTTTCGACAGGCCGCGCAGGGCCAGAAAGGCGCTCACGCGGCGCCGGCGCGATCGAGCCGTCGCGCGAACCCATAGGCCGGCAGGCCGGACACGAGCACCAGCAACAGCGCATAGGGGGCTGCGGCGCCATATTCCATCTGCGACGTGTGCGACCAGACCTCCATGGCGAGCGTGTCGGTGCCGGTCGGCACGAGGATCAGGGTCGCGGTCAATTCCTTCAACAGCGACAGGAAGGTGAGGACCAGCGCCGCGCCGAGGCCCGGCGCCAGGCCCGGCAGGGTGATGCGATAGAAGACGTGCCATGGTGGACGGCCGGTCGCGAGGCCCGCTTCCTCGAGGCCACGTGGCGCCTGTTCGAAGGCGGCACGGATCGCTCCCTGGGCCAGCGGCAGCGCCAACATCGCATAGGCCACCACGATCACCGTGACCCCCTGATACAAACCAGGCGCCAGCGCGAGCGTGGCGGCCACCAGAGCCAGCGCCACCACGAGGCCCGGGACGGCGTGGATGATGTAGGGGAGGCGCTCAAGCCAGCGAGCCGCCGCCCCCTGGCGCAGGGCCGCGAGGACCAGCAGCAGGCCGATCGCCGTGGTGGCGAGGCTGCCGAGCCCGGCCAATTGCAGCGAGCCGCTGAGCGCGCCGGCGATACGTGCCAGCGGCAAGCCGGACGATCGCCCGACCACGACCCAGGAGGCCACGGTGACGAGAGGAACCGCGACCGACAGGCCCACAACAGAAGCCAGGACGAGCAACACCGGCCACCGCCAGGGGCCGAGTTGCAGGCGCGACGCAGCGCGGCGCACACCCGAGCCGAGCCGCGCGTAACGCCGCCGCCCGCGGGCCCGCATCTCGGCCGCCACGAATATCGTGCAGAGAACAAGCAGCACGCCCGACAGGACACCGGTGGCAGCCCCGTCGAACTCGAGTTCGGAGGCGCTGTAGATGGCGGTCGTAAAGGTCGAAACGCGCAACAAAGCCAGCGGGCCGAACTCCACCAGCATGTGCAGGGACACTAGCAGCCCGGAGGCCGCGGCGGCCGGCAGAACCTGGGGCAGCACCACCGTCCAGGCACGCCGCCATGGCCCCTGCCCGAGCAAGCAGGCCACATCGTCGAGCGCCCCGTCGAGCCCGCGCAGCGCCGCCGCAACCGGCAGGTAGACGAGCGGGAACTCGGCCAGCGCAATGATCGGGATGGCGCCCGCGAGACCCTCGACCCGGGGGGTCAGGGACAGCCAGGCAAAGCCGCTGACATAGGCCGGAATGGCGAGCGGCATGGCGAGGGCCAGGCCCCACCAGCGGCGGCCGGGCACGTCCGTGCGCTCGACCAGCCAGGCCAGAACGACGCCGAGAAGGAGGCTCAGTCCCGTGACGCCACCGACGAGCGCAAAGGTGCCGAGCAGAAGCTGGCCGACATAAGGCCGGACCAGCAGCGCGAACGCCTGCCCGGGGGCGGCCTTGCCGGCTTGCGCCACCACATAGGCGATCGGCAGCACGGTCACGGCCGCCACCACCCCGACCGGCAGCAGTGTCCAGGGCGCGTGGCCCCATGCGCCCCGCATTCGTCGCGGTGTCGGTGCCGTCGAGGCCGTCACGCTCAGTTGAGCCCGACCTCGCGTTCGAGGTCGAGGCCCTCGCGTGCCGTGCCGACCTCGGACGGCGTCACGGGCGAGGGGTCGAGCTCGGCGAAGGGCTTGACCGCGAAGGGCGAAGGTACGCCCGGCCGCAGGGGATAGTCGGCAGCCGTCGCGGCAATGGCCTGCTGGCCTTCGGGGCTGACCAGAAAGGCGAGGAAGCGCTGGGCCTCCTCGGGATGTGGCGCCGCTTTCAACATGGCGGCGCCCGACACGGTGATCTGCGCGCCCGGGTCACCGTGGCCGATATAGTGGATGCGAGACGCCATCTTGTCGGTGCCGCCCTTTTCTTTGGCGACCGCGAACCAATAATTGTCGCCGACGATCGCCACCGGAACCTCACCGCGCTCGACCGCCATGATCATCGCGGTGTTGCTCGGATAGGCCTTGGCATTGGCCTTCAGGGCCTCGAGCCACGTCTTGGCCTTGGCGTGCCCTTCCACCTTGGCGATGGCCGTGAGCTGCTCCAGGAAGGCGGCGCTCTTCGGGTTGAAGGCGATGCGATCCTTCCATTCCGGCTTGGCCAAGTCGAGCACGGACGACGGCAGTACCGCCTCCTGCACGGTTCCGGCGTGGTACACCAGCACCTGGCTGCGCGCCGTGACGCCGATCCAGGTGCCGTCATGGTCGTTGAAGCGCGCCGGCACCTCGGCCAGGGTCGGGGCCGCCACGGAACCGAGCAGGTCCTTGTTCTTCAGCACGGCGAGCGGCGACGTATATTCGGCATAAAAGATGTCGGCCGGCGAATGGGCGCCTTCCTGGGCGATCTGGTTCGCGAAGGCAGGGCTGCCGGCCTTGCGCATCGCCACCTTGACGCCCGTTTTCTTCTCGTAGGCCGCGATGGCGGCCTCCACGGGTCCTTCGTCCTGGCCATTATAAACCGTCAACGCGCCAACTTCGGCGGCCTGCGAGGCGGGCCCGCCGAGCGCGATCGTGAGACAGCATGCGGCGATCGGCAGGCGCAGCGTCGAAGCTCGGAACATGAGACATCCTGGATGAAGCAGGCCGAACGGCCACCGTGGGGCCACGCCGACCGGACCGCGAAAGGTCATCCGGGAGCCATGGCCCGGTCGGCTTAAGTGGTCAGGCAGAACTCGGCAAGTCTATCACAGCAATTGATAATCGTTCTAAAGTTTAGAATGGCAGCCCCAAGGCTTCCGGCAATACGACGCCGGATGGCGTCGCATTCGGTCGGGCCCGGATCAGATCGAGCCGGCCTCCACCATGTAGTTGTTGGCCGTACACATGGCGGCATCGTCGGATGCGAGGAACAACACCATGCGGGCCAGGTAGACGGGCTCGATCAGTTCGGGCAGGCACTGCCGCACCTTCTGCCGCTCCAGCGCCTCCGGGTTGGCCCACAGCGTCTTCTGCCGTTCGGTCATCACCCAGCCCGGCACCACTGTGTTGACGCGGATGCGATGCGGCCCGAGGTCCCGTGCGAACGACCGCGTCATGCCATGCACGGCCGCCTTGGCCGACGTGTAGACCGGCATGCCGCCACCCGCTTCCCACCAGGAATTCGAGCCCATGTTGATGATCGAGCCTTTGCGGGCCGCGATCATGTCGGGCGCCACCGCCTGGGTGGCGAAGAACATGTGGCGCAAGTTGGTGGCGATGCGCTCGTCGTAATATTCGGGCTCGACCGTTTCCCAGCCGTGCCGATCGTCGCGCGCCGCGTTGTTGACCAGCACCCCGGCCGGGCCGAGCGTCGCCTTCAAACCCGCAAAGGCCTGCCGCAGGGCCGCGATGTCCCGCAGGTCGCAGGCTTCGAACGCCACCGTGGCGCCCTTTTGGCTCAGGTCTTCGGCCAGGGCCTGCCCGGTCGTGACGTCGAGGTCGACGAAGCCGACGCGAGAGCCTTGCGCCGCAAAAGCCCGCACGATCTCGGCGCCGATGCCCGAGGCGCCTCCGGTTACAGTGACGACCACATCCTTGAGGCTTGGGTAGATGGCAAATGACATGGGGGTTCCTTCCCGGAAATGTTGTTGAGGCTTCACACGGCGACGCTAAAGCCTTTTCGAGACAGCTGAGCCTGAGGGGACAGGCAGATCCGCAGGCGCGGCCATCCCCAGGCGAATGGCCCTTTGCCTTGACAAGGAGAAGGCATCCGCCTACCTCAACCCTGCCGGTTAGCACTCTCGATCGATGAGTGCTAAGACTGGCCTCCCAGAGGCTGACGCCCGTGTGCGCCGTGTTCTATCGCACAGGTGCCGGGTTTGAAACAGGAAGGCGACCCATGAATTTCCGTCCCCTCCACGATCGCGTGGTCGTGAAGCGTCTCGAAGGCGAAGAGAAGACCAAGGGCGGCATCATCATCCCGGACACCGCGAAGGAAAAGCCCCAGGAAGGCGAGATCGTCGCCGTGGGCCCGGGCGCCCGTGACGAGCAGGGCAAGCTCAACGCGCTCGACGTCAAGGCTGGCGACAAGGTGCTGTTCGGCAAGTGGTCGGGCACCGAGGTCAAGATCGACGGCCAGGATCTCCTCATCATGAAGGAGAGCGACATCATGGGCGTCGTCGGCTAACAGCCCCGCCCACCCCCGAAACTTCCGTTTAGGAGACAATCCCCATGGCAGCGAAAGACGTACGTTTTTCCTCTGACGCCCGCGCCCGCATGCTGCGCGGCGTCGACATCCTGGCCGACGCGGTCAAGGTGACGCTCGGCCCGAAGGGTCGCAACGTCGTGATCGACAAGTCCTTCGGCGCGCCCCGCATCACCAAGGACGGTGTGACGGTCGCCAAGGAAATCGAGCTCGAAGACAAGTTCGAGAACATGGGCGCCCAGATGGTGCGCGAAGTGGCCTCGAAGACCAACGACAAGGCCGGCGACGGCACCACCACGGCGACCGTGCTGGCCCAGGCCATAGTCCGTGAAGGCGCCAAATACGTGGCCGCCGGCATGAACCCGATGGATCTGAAGCGCGGCGTCGACATGGCGGTCGTGGCAGCCCTCGAGGACATCAAGTCCCGCGCCAAGAAGATCAACTCGTCCGACGAAGTGGCCCAGGTCGGTACGATTTCGTCGAACGGCGACAAGTCGATCGGCGAGATGATCGCCAAGGCGATGCAGAAGGTCGGCAACGAAGGCGTCATCACGGTTGAAGAAGCCAAGACCGCCGAGACCGAACTCGACGTCGTCGAGGGCATGCAGTTCGACCGCGGTTACCTGTCGCCCTACTTCATCACCAATGCCGAGAAGATGATCGCGGAGCTCGACGAGCCCTACATCCTCATCCACGAGAAGAAGCTGTCGTCGCTGCAGGCGATGCTGCCGGTGCTCGAGGCCGTGGTGCAGACCGGCAAGCCGCTGGTGATCGTCGCCGAGGACATCGAGGGTGAGGCTCTCGCCACGCTCGTGGTCAACAAGCTGCGTGGTGGCCTCAAGGTCGCGGCCGTCAAGGCTCCGGGCTTCGGCGATCGCCGCAAGGCCATGCTCGAGGACATCGCGATCCTGACCCAGGGTCAGATGATCTCCGAGGAACTCGGCATCAAGCTCGAGTCCGTGACCCTTCAGATGCTCGGCCGCGCCAAGCGCATCCGCATCGACAAGGAGAACACCACGATCATCGACGGTTTCGGCGAAAAGGCCGACATCGAGGGCCGCATCGCCCAGATCAAGTCGCAGATCGAGGAAACCACCTCGGACTACGACAAGGAGAAGCTCCAGGAGCGTCTGGCTAAGCTCGCAGGCGGCGTCGCGGTGATCCGCGTCGGCGGCTCGACGGAAGTCGAGGTGAAGGAAAAGAAGGACCGCGTCGACGACGCCCTCAACGCGACCCGTGCGGCCGTGGAAGAAGGCATCGTGCCCGGCGGCGGCACCGCTCTCCTGCGCGCCAAGAAGGCCGTGGCGGCTCTGAAGTCCGAGATCCCGGACGTGCAGGCCGGCATCAACATCGTGTTGAAGGCTCTCGAGGCCCCGATCCGTCAGATCGCCGAGAACGCCGGCGTGGAAGGCTCGATCGTGGTCGGCAAGATCAACGAAAACAGCTCGGCCACCTTCGGCTACAACGCCCAGACCGAGCAGTATGTCGACATGATCGAGACCGGCATCGTCGATCCGGCCAAGGTGGTCCGCACGGCTCTGCAGGACGCGGCTTCGGTCGCCGGCCTGCTGATCACCACGGAAGCCATGGTGGCCGAGTCGCCGAAGGACAAGCCTTCGATGCCGATGGGCGGCGGCGGCATGGGCGGGGGCATGGGTGGGATGGACTTCTAAGTCCGTCACCGTTCATCCGAACGAACAAGAAAAGGCCCCGGAGCGATCCGGGGCTTTTTCTTTGCCCGGGCTTTGAGGCGCCGGGCGTGTTGCTCAGGAAGGGCTCAAAACTGCGGTGCGGGCCGGTCGGCCTCGTCGGTCCTCGGCTCCGGGCGCCGCAGCGCGGCCGGCAGGGCCTGGCTGGCGCCGATGGCCGTGAAATCGATGTCGTCGGGCTCGCCATCGGCCCGCGCCATGATGTTCCACACGTCGACGTCGGAGATCAGCCCGTTGCGGGTCAGCAGAATGACGTTGACCGACGGATAGTTCGGATAGCCGCGTCCGTCTGAGGCGCAGCGCAGGGAAGGCGCGCTGATATCGGGCAACGGGTGCTGCAGATCCTCGCAGGCGAACCCGATGGTGGCGAGTTGCGACGCGGCCTCGTCGAGCCGCGAGCCGCGGGGGAACAGCGTGAGCGCCTCGGCTCGCAGGCGCGTCAGGTCATTGTTCTTCAGCGCTGATCGGCGCGCGACGCCATCGAGGCTCGCGGCGGCGGCCGTCAATCCCCCGGCCAGCAGCACCGCCACGAGGGCTGCGCCACCCCACCGCCTCAGGCCGCTCACCATGGGATCGTGTTCCGGTTGCGCAGGGATCGCCGGCTCATGCGGTCACCGGAACCTCGGCAGCGGTGCCGTTATGGTCCGCCAGCGTGAGTGGAACTTGGGCTGCCGGCTCGGGGCGTCCGATCAGATACCCTTGGATCTCGTCGCAGCCGATCTCCGTCAAAAACCGTAATTGCCGCGGCGTCTCGACCCCCTCGGCCGTCACCCGCAGGCCAAGATTGCGACCGAGCGCCACGATTGTGCGGACGATCTGCTCGGCCTCGTGGCTGTCGGCCAGGTTCTGCAGAAACGAGCGGTCGATCTTGATCTTGTTGAACGGGAAGCGGCGCAGGTAGCTGAGGCTCGAATAGCCGGTGCCGAAATCGTCCATGGCGAAACGCACGCCGAGGTGCTTCAGCTTGAGCAAGCCTTCCATGGCATGACCGGCGTTGGACATCACGATGGTTTCGGTCAGCTCCAGCTCGAGCCGGTGCGGCGCGAGGCCGCTCGCGGCCAGGGCTGCTTCGACGGCCGCCGCGAAGCTGTCCTCGCGCAGTTGCGCCAGGGATACGTTGACGGCCACCTTTACGGTCTCGGGCCACCCCGCCGCCTCGCGGCAGGCGACGTTGAGGGCCCACCGGCCCATGGCGTCGATCAGGCCCATGCGCTCGGCCACTGGGATGAACTCGACGGGCCCGACAAGGCCCCGGGTCGGGTGGTTCCAGCGCATCAGCGCCTCGAAGGCCCGCACCTCCGTCGAGGCGAGGTCGAGCAACGGCTGGTAGAACAGTTCGAATTCATCGTTCTCAAGCGCTCGCCGCAGATCGGCTTCGAGCCTGATGCGCTTCTTCAGGGCCTCTTTCAGCACCGGCTCGAAGACGCGGCAGGTGCCCCGGGCTTCGCCATCCTTGGCCTTGTTCATCGCGAGGTCGACGTTGGTCAGCAATTCGGCGCAGGTGGCGCCGTGATGCGGCGCCAGCACCAGGCCTCCGGTGCCACCGATCGAGAGCCGCCGCCCGTCGATGTCGAACGACGGCTTGAGGCGCGCCAGCATGGCATCCGCGAAGGCGGTCGCGCCGTCCCGGTCGTCGGTGCCGGACCGCACCACCGCGAATTCGTCGCTGCCGAGCCGGACCAGCAGGTCGGTCCGCCGCAGCCCTTCACCGAGCCGGGCCGCCACGCCGCACAACAAGGCATCGCCCACCGCATGGCCGAGCGTGTCGTTGATCTCCTTGAACTGATCGAGGCCCAGGCAGAGGATCGCGAAGCCGCCGCCGGGCTCGATGCGAGCCAGTTCCTCGTCCACCCTGCGTTCGAGCGCGAAGCGGGTCGGCAAGCCCGTCAGCCCGTCATGGGTGGCCATATGGGCAATGCGGGCCGCGGCGCGCCGCCGCTCGGTGACGTCCTCGTAAGTCCCCATCCAGCCGCCGTCCACCATCGGCTCGTGGGTGACCGAAAGGATGCGGTCATGGCCGAACGGCACGAAGCGGACCGAGCGTCGCCGGCGCGCTGCCACGAAGCGCAAGTGCCGACGCAAACGCGCCGCATCCGTGCCGGGATGATTGTTGCGGGCGAGGCTGAGCTCGATCAACGCCAGATAGGCGCTGCCGGGCTTGGCCTCGTCAGGCCCGATGCCGAACAGGGCATGGGCCTGCGGGTTGGCGAGCCGCAGCCGGTGGTCGCGGTCGAAGATGCACAGCGCCTGGCTCATGGTGGTCAGCGCCGCATCGAGCGTGGCCTTGGCGTTCGTCAAGGTTTCCTTCTGGGCCACCAGCGCGGTGACATCGGTGTAAAGGCCCACGAAGCCGCCCTCGCTGGTGCGGTGGCGGCTGTTCTGAATGCGGCGACCGTCGGGCAGCAGGCTTTCCTGCATCTCAGGCGCGCCTTCGACCTCCTTCAGCATGGCCCGGTGGGCATGACCGTAAAGGCCGACGAGCTTTCGCATGGTGTCGAGCGTGGCCCCGGCGCTCAGGTTGCGGGCGCTCAAGCCGAGCAGGTCGAGCGCCTGGGCATTGATGATCTGGATCACCCCCTGCGGGTCGGCCACGATCATGCCCTCGCGCGAGCCGTCGACGGCTTCCGCCAGGCGCGCCTGGCTGGTCTGCCGAAGCCGCACCTGCTCGTCCAGCATGCCGCAGATGCGCTCCCGCATGCCGTCCATCACCCGGATCAGATGGCTGAGCTCGTCGGCACCGGCTTTCGGCGTCGCTCCGTCGAGCCGTCCTTGGGCAATCTCGTTGGCGAACCGCGTCACGCGGCCGAGCGGCGCCTTGATGCCGCGCAGCAAGGCGAGCCCGGCCAGAATGGCGACCGCCACCACGGCCAGGGTGGCCACGAGAGCCGCGGCACCGTTGCGGGCCATGAGGCGCTTGGCCGTCGTTCGTCGCGCCTCGGCCGCTGTGCTGGTCGCTTCGATCAGCTCGGCGACCTTGGCATCCACCTGCTGGGCGCCCATGTCGAGGCTGGTCAGTTCCGTCGCCGACACACTGCCGTCCGCCTCGGCTTTCTGGGCATCCCGGATCCAGTCCGCCTCGACGGTCCGTAGGTCTTCCAGCAACGGGCGTTTGTCGGACGGCAAGGCGCCGACGGCATTGTCGAGATCCTGTCGGAACGAATGGTGCAGTGCGATAACATCCGGCACCTCCACCTTGCGGTTGCGCAGGAATTCGGCGCGAAGGCGGCTAAAGTCCGTCCCGACCGCACGAGCGAAATTGGCAGGAACCACATCCTGCTGCGCGCTTTCGGCATAAGTCGTGGCGTCGGCGATGCTGCGAAGCGCGAGGCCGGTCAAGCCGGTCGACACCAAGCCCATCGTGGCGAACGCCACGGTGATGCGACGGCCGATGGTCCACCGAAACAGATTCTGCTGAGGCAGCGCCTCCGCCATGACACTATCCAGCCATCGGGCAAGGAGCGACTTCACTTGCCGTAGGCCGACGATAACAGCGCATACTTACGCAAAGCTTGCGAAACAACGGGTCTTTGGGCCTGCGACAAGTAGAGCCGCCTGCGCCCGGAGTTCAGCCGATCAGGATGCGGGTTGCCGGACCGATCCGCAGCAACAACCGGCGCAGGTCGGGCGCCGTCACGGCCACGCAACCAGCGGTCGGACGAACGGGCGACGCCTGGACGTGCAGGAAGATGGCGCTGCCCTTCATCTTGCGGGCGGGCCGGAGATTATAGTCGATCACCACCACGGCATCGTAGAGCCGGTCGTCGCGCCACAGGTGTTCGTGGCCGACGGCGGCCGGCAGTGTCACGGCACGATTGTAGCACCCGGCGAGGGGATCGTCGCACCAGCCGTCCTTCGGGCGAATCCGACGACACGGCAGGCCAGTCAGCGGACGCGGCGCCCGGTCGAGGCGCACCAGCACATGGTGCAGTGCGAAGGAGCCGGCCGGGGTGGCACCGTCGCCTTCGCGCTTGCGGCGCGTGATGCCGCCAGGGCCAATCACGCAAGGAATGACGCTCTGGCCGGCGATCAGGCGCCCGCGAAACCGCTCGCCCGGCAGTAGGGCAACGCGCAAGCGCGCCAGGGTTCGCCGCGGCGGCAACACCGGCCGGCCGGAAACGGAGCGACTGCGAATGGATCACCTCCGGGCGGGGCCTTGCGCGATTGGCTTGCGCAGGCCACCAAGTTTGCGCACCTTGCGAAAGGAACCCTCTTTGGGCAAGTGAGGAGTCGCACCCCCGAACGGGTGCCGGCGTCACGGAGTTCGATCCTACATGAGTCAGGTACGCAGGATCCTGATTGTCGACGATGACGGCGATCTCCGATCCTTGCTGGTGGAACAGTTCGCCTTTCACGACGATTTCGAGACCCTCGAGGCCGGGACCGCAGAGGCCGCCATGCTGCTGGCGGTCGACCAGCATCCGGACCTTGTCATCATGGACGTCAGCCTGCCCGACATGGACGGCCGGGACGCTGTTGCGGCCTTGCGCCAGAAGGGCTTCAAGAACCCCGTCATCATCATCACGGGTCATACGGGCGATGCCGACATCGTGCGGGGGCTCGACCAGGGCGCCAACGATTACGTCAGCAAGCCATTCCGCTTCGCCGTGCTGCTGGCCCGTATCAGGGCCCACCTGCGCAGCCACGAAAGCAGCGACGAGGCGATGTTCCAGATCGGCGACTACAGCTTTCGCCCCGGCCACAAGCATCTCGTCGACGGCAAGGGCACCAAGCTGCGCTTGACCGAAAAGGAAACCGCCATCCTGCGCTTCCTGTACCGGGCGGGCGACCATGTGGTGCCGCGCGAAACGCTGCTGCGCGAGGTGTGGGGCTACAATGCCGCCGTCAGCACCCACACGCTGGAAACGCATATTTATCGACTTCGCCAGAAGATCGAAAACGATCCGGCGCAGGCGCAACTGCTGGTGACGGAAACCGGAGGCTACCGCCTCGTTCCTTGAAGACCCCGGCGCCGCAGGACCTCCCTTCGATGAGCCTCGATCAGGATATCGACCGGCTGGCTGGGGTTCCGCTCTTGGCGGCGCTGGAGCCCGATGCCTTGCGGTTGCTGGCCTTCGCGGGCGAGACCCGCAGTCTGCCGGCCGGCACGGCGCTGTTCCGGCGCGGCGAGCCGAGCGACGGCGGTTATCTGGTGGTGAGCGGCACCATTCTGGTCACGGACGAAGTTTATCAGGCCGTGCGGGTGGGACCGGCGGGCCTCCTGGCCGAAACGGCCCTGTTGCGCGACACCGTGCACGCCCGCAGTGCCGTGGCACAGGACCCCGCCACGGTGTTCAAGCTGCCCCGCACAGCCATGCTGCGGGTGCTCGAGGCGCATCCCGCCTCGGCGACGCGGCTTCTCGCCTTCCTGGCGCGGCGGCTGCATGCCACCTTGCCCCGCGACGGCTTGGGCTCCTGAGGGCATCTGCCCCGTCTTAGGCCAACCGCTCGACAGGCGAATCGCGCTCGCCTGCGACCCGACGGCTTACAGCGACAGCGTGGCGATCACGGGAACATGGTCGGACGCCCGCTCCCAGCCCCGCGTTTCCTTGACGACCTCGATGCCCGCCACGGCGCCGCCGAGATCCTGGCTGACCCAGATATGGTCGAGGCGTCGCCCCTTGTCGGCCGCCGCCCAATCGGGCGAGCGGTAGCTCCACCACGTGTAAAGCTTCTGCTCGGGCGGGATGCGCCGCCGCATGGCATCCACCCAACCTCCGGCCGCCTGACACGCCGCAAAGCGCTCCACCTCGACGGGCGTGTGGCTCACCACCGAGAGCAGCGCCTTGTGGCTCCAGACGTCCGTTTCGAGCGGCGCGATATTGAGGTCGCCGACCAGCACCGCCCGCGTGTTGGCCAACGCTCCTTCGCTGGGCGCCCGCGTCATGCCGTCGAGGAAATCGAGCTTGTGGGCGAATTTGTCGTTGAGGGCGGGGTCCGGCACATCGCCGCCGGCCGGCACATAGAAATTGTGGATCGTCAGGCCGGCGGCCTCGCCCGTGCCACCCAGCGTCACGCTCATCTGCCGGGCGTGACCATGACGGCAGAACGCACCGCGGATCACGTTCTGGAGGGGCAGCCGGGACAGTGTCGCCACCCCGTGATAGCCCTTCTGGCCGACGAATTCGATATGCTCGTAGCCGAGCGCCTTCAGGTCCGACAGCGGAAACTGCCCGTCCGGGCACTTGGTCTCCTGCAGGCACAGGACATCGGGGCGATAAGCTTCCGCGAAGCGCCGCACCAGCGGCAGGCGCAGCCGGATCGAATTGATGTTCCAGGTGGCGAGGGTCAGCGGCACGGAAGGCTCATGGTCGGGGCTTGGGCCTGCCTCGTCGCACCCGTGCCCCGCCCGGGCAAGCGCTTTTGCCGCCAGGGCTCAGGCAACCTCACGGGTGGGCACGAGGCGCAGTACGCAAGCCCGCAGCCAGGCCGCGCGCTGCCGCATGACGCCCACATCGCCGAGCAGCAGCACGGCCGCGAAGCCGAGCGGGCCGATCACGGCTGCCGTGCCGAGCACGAGCGGCGCCGGCAGGGCGCGGAGCGGCCAGACCGCGAGCCCCGCCACGGCGGTGGCGGCCAGCAACCCGACCGCATCCTGCAGCCGGGGCCTGATCGCGGCATCGCGGTGCGCCAGCCAGGCGAGGCAAAGCGTGCCGCCGCCGAGGCTGACCGAATGCACGGCCGCGATGCCGATCGGCCCGGCGGTCGCCGGCACGAGCAGGAGGCCCAACCCATCCACGGCGGCCGAACTCAAGGCGCCCAGGATGATCGGCCGCGTCCGGTGGGCCATCTGGAACACCGGGTTGATGGCGAACTGGCCGAAGCAGAACAACAGGATGCCGGGCAGAACCGCGAGAGCCAACGGCACGAAGCCGTCGCGGAACCGCTCGGGCACGATCAAGGCCGTAAAGGCCGGCAACACGGCGGCGAACAACACACCGAGCAGCAGCAACACGGCCGCGACATCGACGATGTTGCGACGCAATTGTTGGGCGGCGCCGCTCGGCCCGGCCACGGCCTCGCCCCGCACGGCGAGCTGGAACAACAGCACGTCGAGCGCGGCCCCGACGGCCAGAAACAGCCGCAGCTCGATATCGGTGGCAAGCGACAGATGACCCGCGGTCGCGAAGCCGAGGCGGGACGCCGCCACGCTGCGGTTAAACAGAAGAATGGCTTGGAACACCACATTGGCGGCCACCACCGGCAGGCCATAAGCGGCGAAGCGCCGGATGAGGCTCCGGGCCGGAGGGGCACGGCCCGGGTCGGCCAGGGCGCCGCGGCTCGGCAGGATGGCCACCAGCGAGCCGACCGCCTGGGCGGCCAGCACCGCGGCGGGATCGTGGGTCCATTGGGCGGCCGCGGCTGCGGCCGCGAGGCCCAGCACCCCCTTGCCGATCACCAGCCCGGCATAATCCCGATCCATGAAGCGCGCCCGTGCCAGCGCGCCGCAATAATCGAAGCCGCCATTGGCCACGGCCGCCAGCACCACGGCCCCGGCCAGCGACGGCGTGACGCCGAAACGTCCCGGCAGGCCGAGCGCCAAGACGCCGCCCACCACGAGCACTGCCGTCAGAACATGGTAGCAGGCATCGAGCGACGGCCGGAGCGCCGGCACGCTGCCGCGTTGGGTTTCGCCGTAAAAGCGCGCCGTCGACAGCCGGAGCCATTCGAACAGGGCTGTCGCTAACAGCGATCCTGTGGAGGCGATCACCGCATAGCGGCCGTAGAGATCAGGCCCCATCAGGGCCGCGATCACGAGGCCGACGCCGAAGTTCAGCCCGGCATTCAGCAGAAAGGTGACGACGATCCGCATGGCGCCCGACCCGGAGGGTGTGCCAAGCTAGACCGGGAAGCCTGAAAGACCCGTTACGTTCAGTTGCGCGAGTTGAGCATCCGTTCCGACGAGATGCGGAACAACGCCGGGTCGGGCTTGGTGACGAGGTCGAGATCAGCCAGCGACACCATGGTCTCGTAGCCTTGCGGGTCCATGATGGTCCACTGACGCAGCGCGAAGGGCTCGATCGAGAAGGTCAGGCGGATGCGGGAAGTGCCGCCGAAGGTCTGCTGATCCTCGATCAGGATCGAGGCATCGTTCTTGTCGCTCGTCACGTCGAGGATGCGGGCGTCCTCACCGAGGTTGACGTGATCCTTGAGCAGGAATTTCAGCGGCGTCTGGGCGATGAAGTACAGGTCCTGCGTGTGCAGCTTGCGGTCGATGACCGCGACCGATGTGCCGTCCGCGATCACCTCGAGGGTGGCCGGAGGCGCATAGGTGAAGCGCATGCGGCCGGGACGATCGAGGAACAGCTTGCCGTCGCTCCGCCGCCCATCTCCCCCGATCTGGGTGAAATCCGCCTGCATGGTGCCGGCCGAATTGAAATAATCATTCGCCTTGGCGATCACCTCTTCGGGCGCCAGGGCCGGCACCGCCGGCGCGGGCGCGGCCTTGCTGGACTTGCGGACCGTGGGCTGAAGCTGCAGCGGCGCCGTTTCGGCATCGGCCACCGCGAACGGTAGCAGGGCCAAAGACAAAGCGACAACACACAGGCGAGGGATCATCCGCGACGATTCTTTTCTGGTCAGGAACACATCCTGCGGTAGGCAGCAGGTGTGGCCATTGTGAGACGCCCGTCTGGAAAGCGCCGCGGCGGCCAAGGGGTCGGGCCAGCCGCGTCCGTCAGTCTTCCCCGTCGCCGCCGTGACGATCCGTTTCGACCAGGATCTCGCGCTTGCCGGCATGGTTGGCCGCGCCGACGAGGCCTTCCTTCTCCATGCGCTCCACCAGCGAGGCGGCCTTGTTGTAGCCGACCTGCAGCCGGCGCTGGATGTAGGAGGTGGAGCATTTCTTGTCGCGCAGCACGACCCGCACCGCCTGGTCGTAAAGGTCGCCGCCTTCCTCGCCGAAGCCACCCTTGTCGAACACGGCGCCGTCGTCGCCATTTGCGGCCTCATCGCTGTCGGGATCGACCGTGACGACATCGAGGTAGTCGGGGTGGCCTTGCGCCTTCAGGTGCTGCACCACCTTCTCGACCTCGCCATCGCTGACGAAGGGGCCGTGGACGCGGCTGATGCGGCCGCCGCCCGCCATATAGAGCATGTCGCCCTGGCCGAGCAGCTGCTCGGCGCCCTGCTCGCCCAGGATGGTGCGCGAGTCGATCTTGCTGGTCACCTGGAAGGAGATGCGGGTCGGGAAGTTGGCCTTGATGGTGCCGGTGATGACATCGACCGACGGCCGCTGCGTCGCCATGATGAGGTGGATGCCGGCCGCCCGCGCCATCTGGGCGAGGCGCTGGATGGCGCCCTCGATCTCCTTGCCGGCCACCATCATCAGGTCGGCCATTTCATCGACCACCACCACGATGTAGGGCAGCACGGCGAGATCCATCGTCTCGTGCTCGTAGACGGCCTCGCCGGTCTCCTTGTCGTAACCGGTCTGCACCGTGCGGGTGATGGTTTCGCCGCGCTCGGCCGCTTCGGTCACCCGGGCATTGAAGCCGTCGATGTTCCGGACGCCGACCTTCGACATCTTCTTGTAACGCTCCTCCATCTCCCGCACGGCCCATTTCAGCGCGATGACGGCCTTCTTGGGATCGGTGACGACGGGCGTCAGCAGATGCGGGATGCCGTCGTAGATCGACAGTTCCAGCATCTTGGGGTCGACCATGATGAGCCGGCATTCTTCCGGCTTCATGCGGTAGAGCAGCGACAATATCATGGTGTTGATGGCGACCGACTTGCCCGAGCCGGTGGTACCGGCCACGAGCAGGTGCGGCATGCGGGCGAGGTCGACGATCACCGGATCGCCCCCGATGGTCTTGCCGAGCGCGATGGCGAGCTTGTTCTTCGATTCCGTGAACTCTTCGGCGGCGATCAGCTCGCGCAGGAACACCGTTTCGCGGCGCTGGTTCGGCAATTCGATGCCGATGGCATTGCGGCCCTGCACCACGGCGACGCGGGCCGACACGGCCGACATCGAGCGCGCGATGTCGTCGGCGAGGCCGATGACGCGCGACGACTTGATGCCCGGCGCCGGCTCGAGCTCATACAGCGTCACCACCGGGCCCGGACGGACGTTGGTGATCTCGCCGCGCACGCCGAAATCCTCCAGCACGCCTTCGAGCAGGCGGGCATTCTGCTCGAGCGCGTCCTCGGACATGCCGGTGTGCTGCTTGCGCGGTTCGGCCAGCACGAGCGGCGACGGAAGCTGGAAATCGACCCCATCGGGCCCGGCTTCCCGCTCCCATGATACGGGGGCGGCTTTCGGAGGGCCGCCCGGCATCGAAACGCGCCGCGAGGTGGCGGGCTCTTCGGAGGTCCGGCCCGGCCGCTCTTGTGCAACAGCCGCACGCTGGCGTGCCGGCGCAGCTTGGGGCTCGGAAAGCGCGTCGAGCGCCGCAAAGGTCGGCTCACGCCGTTCGCCGTCGGGACTGAAGCTTTGGGGCTCGTCCTCGAGATCCGCGAAGGGCGCATCGGGTGCGCCGCCGCGGCCGAGCCAGGGGGCGAACCGTCCGTCGCGCGATTTCTGGCCGGGCTCTCCTGGCCGGAACGCCCGGACCAACGCGTCGCGGGCTGCGGTGCCGCCCCGAAACACGGCATCCAGGACCCTCAAGGCCCGGCCGGGCTCGCCGGCCTCGTCACGATCGGTACTGCCCGAGAGGGACGTGCGCCCGTCCGACACCCAGCGGTAGGGCGCGGCATCCTCGTCGATTCCCGGCTCATCGCGCAGGCCGAAGCCCGCCGCTGGCGTCAGGGTCAGGATCGCGATGCCGGCGCAGGCCATGCCGAGGATCATGCGACCGACCTCAGACCCTCCAATCAGGTGGCGCGGCAACACCAGCAGGCCGTCGCCCAGCACGCCGCCAAGCCCGGTCGGCAGCGGCCAGCGATCCGTGATGGGCAGCAGCGAGGCCAGCGAGGCCGCGGCCGCGGCCCCGACGGCCAGCAGAATCAGCCGGGTCTTCAGCAGGGCGAGTCGGCGCTGCGTCAACAGCGTCCAGCCCCAACAGGCGACCGGCGTCAGGATCGCCACGATGGCGATGCCGAACAGCTGCATCACCATGTCGGCCCCGATGGCGCCGGGGCTGCCGAGCAGATTGTGCACGGCGCCGTCCGACGCGTGATTCCAGCTCGGGTCGCTGATCGACCACGTGGCTAAGGAAATGCTGAGAGCCCCGACGATGGCGATCACCAGGCAGCCGGACGCCTCGGCGGCGCGGCGGACCAGGAAGTCGCGCGCGTTATCGGACAGAAAGTGCATCGGCGAGAACGTGCCTGCGCGCATAAGCCCTACGCCACTCGCGATTGATCGATGCGGCCGACCCGGGTGTCGGCGCAACATGGGCCGAAATTAGGCCCGGAAGGTTAATGGGAGGTGCAGGTCGCGCGACGCCGTTGCGACGCAGGCCTGAAGACCCGACGGAGAACGGCACAAACGCCGACGGCGCCCCCGTTGGGAGGCGCCGTCATGCAGGTTGATGGACGGGTGCTTAGCTCAGTAGTTGTAGGCGCGCTCGCTGTGTTCGGCGATGTCGAGGCCTTCGCGCTCCTTCTCGGGAGACACGCGCAGGCCGATCACCAGGTCGACGATCTTATAAAGGATCGCCGAGCCGACGCCCGACCACACGAGCGTCGCCACGACACCCTTCGCCTGGGCGACCAGTTGGGTCGCCATGTCGTAGGTGCCGGCATTGCCGGCCGCGAAGTTGGTGTAGTCGGTCGTGCCGGTGCCGCCGAGGTAAGGCGCCACCAGGATGCCGGTGCCGAGCGCCCCGATGATGCCGCCGATGCAATGCACGCCGAAGACATCGAGCGCGTCGTCATAGCCGATCTTGTTCTTCACCACCGAGACGAAGAAGATACAGACCGGGCTGACCACGAGGCCGAGCACGATGGAGCCCATCGGGCCGGCAAAGCCGCAGGCCGGGGTAATGGCCACGAGGCCCGCCACCGCGCCGGACGCCATGCCGAGCAGCGACGGCTTGCCCTTGACGGCCCATTCCACGAACAACCACGACAAGGTCGCGCCGGCGGTCGCCACCATGGTGTTGACGAAGGCGAGCGCGGTGCCGCCGTTGGCTTCGAGGTTCGAGCCTGCGTTGAAGCCGAACCAGCCGACCCACAGCAGCGAAGCGCCGATCATCGTCATGGTGAGCGAGTGCGGCGCCATGGGCTCGCGCGGGTAGCCGATGCGCTTGCCGATCATAATGCAGCCGACGAGGCCGGCGATGCCGGCATCGATGTGAACCACCGTGCCGCCCGCGAAGTCGAGAGCGCCCGCCTGGGCCAGCCAGCCGGTGCCGCCCAGCAAGGCGTCGAGCTTGGTTTGCGCAGCCGCCTTGGCGTCGCCGGTCGCGGAAGCCACCACCTTGGCGGCTGCCGCGATGTCGTCAGGCGCCGCCACGTACCAAACCCAATGAGCGATCGGGAAGTAGATGAAGGTCGACCACAGCACGGTGAAGACCACCAAGGCCGAGAACTTGATGCGCTCCGCGAAGGCACCGACGATCAACGCCGGCGTGATCATCGCGAACGTCATCTGGAACACCATATAGACGAGTTCCGGAATGACGACGCCGTTCGAGAAGGTGGCGGCATTCGAGGACGGCGTGATGCCGGACAGGAAAGCCTTGCCGAAACCGCCGATATAGGCCGTGTAGGCGCCGCCATCGCCAAAGGCGAGCGAGTAGCCGTAAACGGCCCAGATGACGCCGACGAGCGCCACGATCATGAACACCTGGCTCAGCACCGACAGCATGTTCTTGGTGCGGACGAGGCCGCCGTAGAACAAGGCGAGGCCGGGGATCGACATCATCAGGACCAGCACGGTCGACATCAGCATCCAGGCCGTGTCGCCCTTATTGGGGACGGGGCCGACGGCCGCGGCCGCATCGGCTGGCTGGGGCGCGGGCGTTTGCGCGTAGGCGGCCGCAGCGGCCAGGAGCGCCACCGAGGCCACACCCAGCCCGACGCCCCACCGCATCCGCGTGGACGGTTTCATCAACTGCATGAACATCACTCCAGGGGAATTTCGAGTCCGGGTTCGCCGATCAGAGCGCGTCGTTGTCGACTTCGCCGGTGCGGATGCGGACGGCTTTTTCGAGGCTCGTGACGAAGATCTTGCCGTCGCCGATCTGGCCCGTGCGGGCCGTCGCCGTGATGGCGTTGACCACCGTGTCGAGCAGTTCCGCCGCGACCGCGACCTCGATCTTCAGCTTCGGCAGGAAGCTTACGGCATATTCGGCGCCGCGGTAGATTTCGGTGTGGCCCTTCTGGCGGCCATAGCCTTTGACTTCCGTCACCGTGAGGCCGTGCACGCCCACGGCCGTCAGAGCGTCGCGAACTTCTTCGAGTTTGAACGGTTTAATGATCGCCGTGACAATCTTCATCGCACCGGGTCCTCCAATCAGAGATCCGGCCAGCATTCTGGCCACCGTCCGCCCAGATCAGCCGGGACAGGATGTGAACCCGAGCAATCAAGCGGCATGCCAACTCGGCTTACCGCAATCTGTCTGGATGCAGCCACAATTCGGTAAGGTTCAGCGGCAATAATGCTTAAATTAGCGGCATTTTGCCCGCGGGCTGGCCAGTCAGCTTCTAGGGCGGATGAGCCCTTCCTGCGCCACGGAGGCCACCAGTGCGCCGTCCTGCGCGTAGATCAGGCCGCGTGCCATGCCCCGGGCCCCGGACGCGTTCGGGCTTTCCTGGGCATAAAGCAGCCATTCGTCCGCCTTCGGCGGGCGGTGGATCCACAAGGCATGATCGAGGCTCGCCACCTGCAGAGTGGGATCGTAAAGCGACCGGCCGTGGGCCACGAGCGCGGTATCGAGCAGCGTCATGTCCGACATATAGGCGAGCGCGGCCCGGTGCAGGATGGGGTCGTCGCCGAGCGGGCCGGTGATCCGCATCCAGATATGCTGCACGGGGTCCAAGGCGCCGGCCACGACGCCGGGCTGGAAGCGGCGCAGATCGACGGGACGCAGCTCGAGCGGGCGTTCACGCATCAGATAGCGGCGCACGCCTTCCGGCAGGTGCGCCCCGAAGCGCTCCAGCAGTTCCGGCTCGCTCGGCAGGGCATCCGGATGCGGCACGTCCGGCATCGGCATCGCGTGGGTCAGGCCGGCCTCGTCGTCATGGAACGAGGCCGCGAGCGTAAAGATGGGTTTCCCGTGCTGGATCGCGGTGCAGCGACGGGTCGCGAAGCTGCGCCCGTCCCGCAGCCGGTCGACCTCGTAGATGATCGGGGTCGACGGGTCGCCCGGCAGCATGAAATAGCCATGCAGGGAATGCGGCAGCCGGTCCGGCACGGTGCGACAGCACGCCACCAGGGCCTGCGCGATCACCAGGCCGCCGAACACCCGTTGCCAACCCACCTGCGGGCTGCGACCTCGGAAGATGGTGTCCTCGATCGGCTCGAGACGCAGAATGTCGACGAGCTCGGGAACGGTGAACGCCATCAAGAAAGCCTGGAAGTGAGAAAGAGCATGGGAGGCCGCCTGCGGTCAGGCGTGATCCTGCGCGGCCGCGCCATCGTCGAGATGCGCCATCTTGGCCGCGATCTCGGCTGGCGGTAGCAGCACGCCGGAAGCCGCGAGGTCGTCTGCCACACG
Source organism: Lichenihabitans sp. Uapishka_5 (assembly GCF_033947565.1). Lineage (NCBI taxonomy): Bacteria > Pseudomonadati > Pseudomonadota > Alphaproteobacteria > Hyphomicrobiales > Lichenihabitantaceae > Lichenihabitans > Lichenihabitans sp. Uapishka_5. Next base: position 94,318 of record NZ_JARPVX010000006.1, on the reverse strand, counting down.
GGCCGCCACCGCGGCCTCGTGGCTCGCCGTCATGGCGAAGGTCAGGAAACGCTCCTGGTAGGCGGCGGCCTCGGCGCCCGATTTGCCGGTCCGATCGCAGATCCACGAGGCCAGGGCCTTGTTGCGACGCGCCAGGCGGCGAAACCGCAGGTCGGCCTCATGCGTGAATTGCATCTCGAAGGCGCGTTCGCGTTCGTCGAAACTCGTCATGGCGCCCGTTCCTGGTTCCCCGATGCGGGAACCATAAAGCTCCGCTCGCCCATCGCCAACGTGGCGGACGGCGGCCCCGCGTTGCGCCGGGCCTGCGGGCTCACCATATCAATCGGGAGGCGCACGCGTCGCCGACGTCGGCAGCGCCTCACATTGTGCCACGATCCGGGATCGGATAGGTTCGGTGCGCGGCGTGTCCGGCCCTTGCGGTCGGGCTGCCGTACCGGCCACTCGGACAATGCGCTCTTTCTGCGATCGTTTTTCGGTCGCGGGCAGAGATCTATACAGGAGCTCAGGCCGATCCATGGATTTCCTCAAGCCACGGTTGATCCCCATGAACCGCCGCCGCCGCATCTATGAAGGCAAGGCCAAGGTCCTTTACGAGGGCCCCGAGCCCGGGACGCTGATCCAGCACTTCAAGGATGACGCGACGGCCTTCAATGCCAAAAAGCATGAGGTGATCGACGGCAAGGGCGTGCTGAACAACCGGATCTCGGAATACGTCTTCCAGAACCTCAACAACATCGGCGTGCCGACCCACTTCATCAAGCGGCTCAACATGCGCGAGCAGCTGATCAAGGAAGTCGAGATCATCCCGCTCGAGGTGGTGGTGCGCAACGTGGCGGCCGGCTCGCTGGCGACACGCCTCGGCATCGAGGAAGGCACCCAGCTGCCGCGCTCGATCATCGAATTCTACTACAAGAACGACCAGCTCAACGACCCGATGGTGTCGGAAGAGCATATCACGGCCTTCGGCTGGGCGGCGCCGCAGGAGATCGACGACATCATGGCGCTGGCCATCCGGGTCAATGACTTCCTGTCGGGCGTCTTCCTAGGCGTCGGCATCCGGCTCGTCGACTTCAAGATGGAAACCGGCCGCCTGTGGGAAGGCGACATGATGCGCATCGTCGTGGCGGACGAGATTTCGCCCGACTCGTGCCGGCTGTGGGACATCAAGTCGAGCAACAAGCTCGACAAGGATCGTTTCCGCCGCGACCTCGGCGGCCTCGTCGAGGCCTATAGCGAGGTGGCGCGCCGGCTCGGCATCATGCAGGAAACCGAGGCCACGCGGCCACCCGGGCCGCAGCTGGTGCAGTAAGCCCATCCGATCAGGCCGCCTCCGGGCGGCCTTTTCGTTTGAAGAGGCCTGTCGTGGCCCAGCCGAGGCTGACGACAGCCATGCGACGGACTTCCCTTAACCCCCGGCGCCATCCTTGCTACAACGCCGTCGAGACGTTGAAGCGTAAGGAGTGTCCCCGATGGCCGCCATGGATGCCGTTCTGGCCAAGATCGACGAGAACCGCGACGCCGCGCTGGGCCGCCTGTTCGAACTGTTGCGCATTCCGTCGATCTCGACCGATCCCGCTTATGCGGGTGCCTGCGAGCAGGCCGCGACCTATCTGGCTGACGAACTGTCGGGCCTCGGCTTCAAGGCGTCGGTGCGGCCGACGGCCGGGCGGCCAATGGTGCTGGCTCATGCCAAATCGACCCGCCGCGACGTTCCCCATGTGTTGTTCTACGGCCATTACGACGTGCAACCCGTCGATCCGCGCGCCTTGTGGGCCAGCGACCCCTTTGCGCCCGAACTGGCCGAGGTCGAAGGCGTCAAGGCGATCGTGGCGCGCGGCGCCTCGGACGACAAGGGCCAGCTGATGACCTTCGTGGAGGCGTGCCGCGGCTTTGTCGAGACCGGGGGCCTCCCGTGCGACGTGACGATCCTGTTCGAGGGCGAGGAAGAAACCGGTTCGCCGTCCCTCCCGGCCTTCCTCAGCGACAACAAGGCGGAGCTGAAGGCCGATCTGGCGCTCGTCTGCGACACGGGCATGTGGGACCGCGACACGCCCGCCGTCACCACCATGCTGCGCGGCCTGGTGCTCGAGGAAGTGGTGGTCACCGCTGCCAATCGCGATCTGCATTCCGGCATGTATGGCGGCGCCGCCACCAACCCGATCAACCTTCTGGCCCGCATCATCGCCGACCTGCATGGGACGGACGGCCGCGTGCAGGTCGAAGGCTTCTACGACGGTGTCGAGGAGCTGCCGCGCGAAGTGGCCGACCAATGGAAGACGCTGCCGTTCGATGAAGCCGAGTTCCTCGGCGGCGTCGGCCTGTCGGTCGCCGCCGGCGAACAAGACCGCAGCGTACTCGAGAAGATCTGGTCGCGGCCGACCTGCGACGTGAACGGCATCCAGGGCGGCTACCAGGGTAGCGGCTCGAAGACCGTGCTGCCCGCCAAGGCCAGCGCAAAGGTGTCGTTCCGCCTCGTCGGCAAGCAGAACCCCGCCAAGGTGGCCGATGCCTTCCGGGATTTCGTGCGCGAACGCCTGCCGGCCGATTGCAAGGTGGAGTTCATCAGCCACGGCGCCAGCCCCGCGCTGTCGCTGCCGTTCTCGTCCGAGGCGCTCAACCGCGCCAAGCGGGCCCTGCATCAGGAATGGGACAAGGAACCCGTGATGGCGGGCTCGGGCGGCTCCATCCCGATTGTCGGCTCGTTCAAGCAGGACCTGAAGATGGACACGCTGATGATCGGCTTCGCGCTCGACGACGACCGCATCCATTCGCCGAACGAGAAATACGACCTCACCTCGTTCCAGAAGGGCGCCCGCAGCTGGGCCCGCATCCTCAACGCGCTGACGCTGTAGGGGCTTCGGCGGAGGCCGCTCAATCGAGCAGCGTCCGCCCTTCCCGGCTTTCGACCTCGACGATCCATAGATCGGGGTCGAAGTCGATCTCACGCCGCAGGCGTGCCTCGGCGTCGGGTGTGTCGAGGCGCTCGGCCTTGTGCATGCGGGCGAAGCTACGGGCGTCGTCCCGGTTCTCCACCTCGGCTTGCGGCGTGGGGCCGTAAAGCGCGGCAGTGCCGTCGAGGAAGTCGAGCTTGACCAGAATGGCGCCGGCCTCGGGCGAACCGCGGCGGCGCAGCATGGCGGGGATCAGTTCGACGCCGCAGCGGCGCAGGTAAGCCGAGACCCAGAAGTCGGCGCGCAGGCGGGCCATCGCGTCGCGGCGCTCAGTCCTTGTAGACAGGCCTGCCCGGATGCAGCGGCTGCGTAACGCCGCCCGTGTAGACAAAAGCGCCGTCGCGGCACCAGCAGGGTTTTCCGGCGCGGATCGGATATTCGTAATGCACCCCGCAGGCGGCCGGTGGCGCCAGGCACACGGCACCATAGGGCTTGACGCGATCCGGCTGGAACGGGTCGGCGAAGAAAGCCGGCGGCTGGAATCCGAGCCCACCCTCGTTGGCCGCGGCAGCCTGCACGAGGCCCGAAGCCGCAACAACGGCCAAACACAAGACCTTCAGCACACGCACACTCGCCTCCTCGCACTTGGCGCGCGAACTATGGGGACAAGGCGTCGCTAAGTAAAGGAAGCGGCGGTCGCCCTGTCCTTAACCCGCACGCCATGCTGAACGCCGTCGTGCCGTCAGCCGAACAGCCGTCGCTTCGGGCGGGTCGTCGCCTTCGGCCGCCGGAAGACGCCGACCATCTCGACATGGGACGCGAACAGGAACTGATCGACGGGCACCACCCGCTCGAGGCTGTAGCCACCCCCCACCAGCACAGCCGCGTCGCGGGCGAAGGTGACCGGATTGCAGCTGACCGCCACCACAACGGGCACGGCCGAGGCCGCAAGCGCCTCGGCCTGCGCCAGGGCGCCGGCGCGGGGTGGATCGAACACCACGGCCTCGAAGGCGGCCAACTCATCGACATGCAGAGGGCGGCGGAACAGGTCGCGTGCCTCGGTCGAGACGGCCTTGAGGCCGGGCGCCAGCCGCGCGGCCCGCGACAAGGCCGCAAGGCCGGGCCCTTCGAGATCGACCGCCACGACGCTCGCAACCGTGGCGAGGCGCAACGCAAAGGTGCCGACGCCGCAGAACAGGTCGGCGACCTTACGGGCGCCGCCGACCGCCGCCATCACAACATCGCCCAAGGCGGCCTCGCCGCGCGCCGCCGCCTGCAGAAAGGCCCCGGGTGGCGGCACCAGCGACGCCACGCCGATCCGCAGCGAAGGCGATCGCCGCTCCAGCACCACGTCGCCGTGGTTCGACAAGCGCGCGAGGTCGAGCTCGGCCGCCATGAGGGCGAGCCTGCGGCGGTCGCTGTCCTGCAGGGGGCCAAGGCCGCGCAGGTCCACGTCGAGTCCGGTGTCGGTCGCGGTCACCACGATGTCGAGCGGCTTGCCGACGTTCTGCAGGGCCTCGGCGATGCGGCGCGCCGCCGGCAGGGCACCGTCGAGCTCGGGCGCCAGCACCGGACAGGCCGCGATATCGATGAGGTCATGCGAGCGCGCCCGCATGAAGCCGGTCTTCACGGCCGGCGCCCGCAGCACGTTGGGCGTCGGCTGCAGACGGGAATGGAAGGTGGCGCGTCGCCGTCCCGCCCCATGGGCTTCGACGAGCGGCGTCGCCACGGCCGGCAGGCCGGCTTTCCGCAAGGCGTCGGCCACGAGATCCTGCTTCCAGGCCCGGTAGGGTTCGGCCGGCAAGGCCTGCACGGCGCAGCCGCCACAGGTGCCGAAATAGGGGCAAACGGGCGCAAGCCGGTCGGCCCGCGGCACCACGACATCGACGCCCTGCAGGGTGCCGTTGTCGAACTGCGCCGCCACGACGTCACCCGGCAGCGTGAACGGCAGATAGACGGTGCCGACCGAAGCTTCCGCGACCCCCTCGCCGCGCTGGCCAAGCCGCAGGATCTCGAGGTGTTCGACACTCATGGCGCGGTCGCATGCAGCAGGAACTCGACGTTGCCGTCGCGCCCCGTGATCGGGGACGTCAGCAGGCCGCCGAGACGCCAGCCCAGATCCTCGACCAGTCTGGCCACACGGGCGCACACGGCCTGCCGCTGTTCGTCGTCGCGCACGATGCCCTTGTCGGTCTGGCCCTTGCCGACCTCAAATTGCGGTTTCACCAGCGTGATCAGCGCGGCGCCGGGCGCCGCGAGCCGCAACACCGGCGGCAGCACAAGGGCGAGGGAAATGAAGCTGGCATCGCAAACGATCAGGGTGGGCCCTACGGGAAACATCGCAGCCGACAGCTGCCGCGCATCGGTGCCGGACAGGTCTTCGACGCGCGGGTCGGCCTTGAGGCGCGGATGCAATTGGCCATGCCCCACATCGACCGCATGGACGCGAGCGGCCCCGCGGCTGAGCAGCACATCCGTGAAGCCACCCGTCGAGGCGCCGATGTCGAGGCAGGTGCGGCCGCGCGGATTGACGCCAAACCCGTCGAGGGCCGCCACCAGCTTCAAGCCGCCGCGCGACACCCAAGGGTGAGGCGCCGTGGCCGTCAGGCGGGCGCCGGGCGGCACGCGATCGCTCGGACGATGCAACACGCGGCCGTCAACGGCGACGAGGCCGGCCGCGATGGCCTCCTGGGCCTTGGCCCGGCTCTCGAAGAACCCGGCCTCCACCAAGGACACGTCGAGCCGCGCTGCTGCGGCTCGACCGCTCAGGCTGATTGCCCGCCCGTGCGCTTTCCGGCGGCTTCGGTAGTGCCAAGCGCCTTCATCACCGTGTCAACGATACCCTTCGCGTCGAGCCCCGCCTCGGCATACATCAGCTCCGGCTTGTCCTGGTCGATATAGGTGTCGGGCAACGTCAGCGCGCGCACCTTCAGGCCACCATCCAGCAGACCATCTTCGGCCAGGGCGTGCAGCACGAAGGAGCCGAAACCGCCGACCGAGCCTTCCTCGACCGTGATCAGCACGTCGTGAGTTTCGGCGAGCTTGCGGATCAGCGCCCGGTCGAGCGGCTTGGCGAAGCGGGCGTCGGCCACCGTGGTAGACAGACCGTGGCTCGCCAGCGTTTCGGCCGCCTTCAGGCTTTCGGCGAGACGGGTGCCGAGCGACAGGATGGCGACCTGCTTGCCGCCGTCACGCACGATGCGGCCCACCCCGATCTCAAGCGGCACGCCGACGGTCGGCATCTCCATGCCGACGCCCTCGCCGCGCGGGTAGCGCAACGCCGAGGGCCCATCGTTATAGGCCACCTGGGTGGCCACCATGTGGACCATGTCGGCTTCGTCGGCGGCCGCCATGATCATCATGTTGGGCAGGCACCCAAGATAGGCGAGATCGAAGGAGCCGGCATGGGTGGGGCCGTCGGCACCCACGAGGCCGGCCCGGTCGAGCGCGAAACGCACCGGCAGGTTCTGCAGCGCCACGTCGTGCACAACCTGGTCGTAGCCGCGCTGCAGGAAGGTCGAGTAGATGGCACAAAAAGGCTTGTAGCCTTCGGTCGCCATGCCGGCCGCGAAGGTGACGGCATGCTGCTCGGCGATGCCGACGTCGAAGGTGCGCTTCGGGAAGGCCTGGCCGAACAGATCGAGCCCGGTGCCGGACGGCATGGCGGCCGTGATGGCCACGATCTTGTCGTCCTTCTCGGCCTCTTTGATGAGGCTTTCGCCGAACACCCGCTGATAGGCCGGCGCATTGGCCTTGGCCTTCACCTGGGTGCCGGTGATGACGTCGAACTTGTTGACGCCGTGGTACTTGTCCGACGCCGCCTCGGCCGGCGCGTAGCCGTGGCCCTTCTTGGTCACGACATGGATCAGCACCGGGCCGGCGGCGCTGTCGCGCACATTCTTCAGCACCGGCAGCAGGTGCTCGAGGTTGTGGCCGTCGATCGGGCCGACGTAATAGAAGCCGAGCTCCTCGAACAAGGTGCCGCCGGTGAAGAAGCCGCGGGCATATTCCTCGGTGCGCTTGGCCTTTTCGTAGAAGAAGCGCGGCAGGTGCTGAGCCAGCTGCTTGCCGAAGTCGCGCAGCGACCGGTAGGTGCCACCGCTGACGAGCCGCGCCAGATAGGCTGACATGCCGCCGACCGGCGGGGCGATCGACATGTCGTTGTCGTTCAGGATGACGACGAGCTTCGAATGCAGCGATCCGGCGTTGTTCAGCGCCTCATAGGCCATGCCGGCCGACATCGAGCCGTCGCCGATCACCGCCACCACGGAATTGTTGCCGCCCGACAGGTCGCGCGCCACCGCCATGCCGAGGCCGGCCGAGATCGAGGTGGACGAATGCGCGGCGCCGAACGGATCGTATTCGCTTTCGGCACGCTTGGTGAAGCCCGACAGACCACCGGCCTGACGCAACGTGCGGATGCGGTCGCGGCGCCCGGTAAGGATCTTGTGGGGATAGGCCTGATGCCCGACGTCCCAGATGATGCGGTCGGCCGGGGTGTTGAACACGTAATGCAGCGCGACCGTCAGCTCGACGACGCCGAGCCCGGCGCCGAGATGGCCGCCCGTGACCGAAACGGCGCTGACCGTTTCGGACCGCAACTCGTCCGCGACCTGGCGCAAGTCGGATTCCGGCATCTGTCGAAGATCGCTCGGGATTTTGATGCGGTCGAGAAGCGGCGTATTGGGGGTCATTCTGAACTCGTCAGAGAATTGCTGCCACGTTGGCGAATTGGTTCCGGTACACCGTTTGGGTCGGCGAGGCAAAGGATTACAATCGCCGAAAGGTTGAATGCGCCGTGACTGCGCTTTACCGGTCGCCACGGGCGCTTAGCGGCATCCCATACTGAAGATTTGAACAGCAACGCTGACATTTGTTTTGCGTGCGGCGCAAACTGCTCTTCAACACCGGGTTTCGCTGATGGGTTTGCTGTGGTGCAACGCAAAGTGGAGCCCTGGTGACGACGCCCTGACGGCGATGGCGGTGGGCTGCCCCCAACCAGGGTTGGACGCGTGCAAGCGAAAGACTGAACCGGTCTCACTCCCCCACCCGATCAGCCTTGCACCTCTTTCATCTGGCAGCAATGGCGCTTCCCAGGCCTGGACGTAGCCGCTAGAACCCCGACCGGAAATCGGGAACTGATCTGTTTCGATGCGCATGTCTCAGGTGCTCACGGCGCTGGCGGCAGAGCCCGGGGAGCGCATCCCGGTGCGAACGATCTTCGGCGCGTTGAGCGACCGGTCGTTCGCGCTGCTGGTGGTGTTGCTCGGGCTGCCGAACTGCCTGCCGATGCCGCCGCCCATCCCGGCCTTGTCCGCCGTGGCCCTGATCGTGGTGGCGGTTCAGATGGCGATCCTGCGTCCTGCCCCGTGGCTGCCGCACCGCTTGCTGCGCGGCTCCGTGCCCCGCGCCGAGCTGTTGCGCGCCGTCGGCCGCGCCCTGCCCTACGTGGCGCGGCTCGAGCGCTGGTCGCAGCCGCGCCTGAACCTGTTCGAAGCCCGAACCGGCGCCATCCTGAGTGGTTTGTTGCTGATGCTGCTGGCCATCGGCATGTTGTTCGCGGCGCCCTTCGTGGGCCAGGTGCCCTATGGCATCGCGGTCTGCCTCGTCGGACTCGGCCAGGTGGAACGTGACGGGTTGCTGGTGTCGTTCGGTGTCGTGGCAGGCGCCATCGGGGCGGCCCTCAGCGCCAGTTTTCTTTATGCGTTGTTTCGCACGGTCGATTCGATGATCTGAGCGTTGGAGCCGCATGGTCTTCATCGCGCTCGCCTTCGTCCCGCTCTCCCTCCTCGTCACCTATGGGCTGCATGCGCCGGCCCTGCTGGTGTTCGGACTCAGCGCCGCGGCCCTGGCGGTGCTGGCCGATTGGACCCGCCGCGCCACCGAGCAGTTGGCCGAGCGCGCCGGCCCTGCCCTCGGCGGCCTGATGAACGTCAGCCTCGGCAGCATGGCCGAGATCATCCTGGCCTTCTTCGTGTTGCGACGCGGGCAGGCCGACGTGGTGCAGGCCCAGCTGGTCGGCTCGATCCTCGGCACCACGCTGCTGGGGCTCGGGCTTGCCGTGATGGCGGGCGGCATCGGCCGTGATAAGCAGGTGTTCGACCGCCAGCGCGTCGGGCTGCTGTCGACCCTGCTGCTGCTGTCCACGGTGGCGCTGATGCTGCCGGCCGTCTTCGACCTTACCGGCCGGCGGGTGACTCATAATTCGGCAATGGCGTTGTCGGACGAATATCTCAGCCTCGGCGCCGCCGCGATCCTGCTGCTGCTGTATGGCGGCAACCTGCTCTACACCCTCGTCACCCACCGCGACGTCTTCGCCTCGGATGACGAACGCGGTCAGGCCAGCTGGTCACTCGGCTTGACGCTCGGGGTGCTGGCCGCCGCCACCGTGATGGTGGCCTGGGAGGCCGAGATCGTGTCGGATGCCCTGACCGAGGCCGCCGGCGCGCTACACTTCTCGCCCACCTTTCTGGGCGTCGTTGTGCTGGCACTGATCGGCACCGGCGGCGACCTCATCGCGGCCGTCGCCTTCGCGCGGCAGGATAAGATGAGCCTCGTGCTCAACATCGCGATCGGCTCTGCCATCCAGATCGCCCTCGTGGTGGCGCCGCTGCTGGTGATCCTGTCATGGCTCGCCGGCCACCCCATGACCCTTGTGTTCAGCAATCCGCTGCAGCTATTCAGCATTGCGGCCGCGGCCTTCATCGTGCGGTCGGTGGCGGCCGATGGCGAAACGACTTGGTTCGAGGGATTGTTGCTGGTCGGGGTTTATGCGCTGCTGGCGCTCGGCTTCTTCTTTGTCGAGGGGTGACGCTCGCCGCGGCCAAGCCTGGGCGCCTCACGAGGCCCCGTCGGCTTGCGGGCGGACCCGCGATCACGGCATGATCGCGCCATGCTGATCCGTGACGCCGAGCCGGCCGACCTGCCCGCCATCCTGGCCATCCACAACGATGCCGTGCTGCATTCGACCGCCATCTGGTCGATCCACCCGGTCGACCTCGCCAACCGCGCGGCGGTGCTGGCCGAACGCCGGCAGAAGGGCCACGCCTTCCTGGTGGCCGTCGAAGGCGACGCGCTGATGGGCTATGCGTCCTTCGGCGACTTTCGCCCGCATGACGGCTTTTTTCGCACCGTCGAGCATTCGATCTACGTGCATGCGGATCATCGCCGCAAGGGCGTCGCCCGGGCCCTGCTGCCGCCCCTGATGGCGGCCGCAACCGCGGCCGGCAAGCACGTCATGATCGGCGGCATCGATGCCACCAATGCGGGGTCGGTGGCGTTGCACGAAGCTTTCGGGTTTCAGACCGTGGGGCTGTTGCCCCAGGTGGGCTTCAAGTTCGGCCGCCCGCTCGACCTGCTGTTCATGCAGAAGATCCTCGGATCCGAGGCAGAGCCCGCCTTCAGCGGTTGAGCATCTCGAGCGCGAGGGCGTGCAGGCGCGGGTCGCCGGCCGCCACCACCTGCCCGCCCCCCGCCGCGTCACCGCCATCCCAGGTCGTCACGATGCCGCCCGCACCGGCCACGATGGGGATCAGGGCCGCGATGTCATAGGGTTTCAGGCCGCTTTCGACCACGAGGTCGACATGCCCGGCCGCCAGCATACAATAGCTGTAGCAATCGCCGCCATAGCGCGACAACCGCGCAACATCCTCGATGCGGGCATAGCGGTCGCGTTCGCCGGGCTCCATCAGGCGCGGGCTGGTGGTCATGGTGACGGCCTCGGCCAGCGTGGCGCAGGGGCGGGTCCGCAGCGTGTGGGTGACGACGGTGCCGTGCGGATTCGGACCCGACCATGAGGAGCGCGCCCCATCACCCATGAAACGCTCGCGCGTGAAGGGCTGGTGCATCATGCCGTAAACGGGCTGGCCGTTGTGTTCGAGGCAGATCAGCGTGCCCCAGGTCGGGAAACCCGAGATGAAGCTCTTGGTGCCGTCGATCGGGTCCAGCACCCAGACGTAATCCGCGTCGGGCTGGTGGTTCGGGAATTCCTCGCCCACGATGCCATGCGCCGGAAACGTCTCCATGATCATCTGACGCATGGTGGTTTCTGCCGCCCGATCGGCCTCGGTAACCGGATCGAACCGCACGCCGGCCGACTTATCCTGCAACGCCAGGGTGGTGCGGAAGAACGGGCGGATGGCCTCGCCCGAGGCCTCGGCGAGGCGGTCGACAAAGGCGGCGAAGTCTACGGCGGTCATGAACGATCTCCGCTCAAGGTTGCGGGCGGCGCATGAAGCGCCCGGATGCGACGAAATCAGCCCGACCGGTCATTCGGCGGCCATCCGCTGCTCGCCCCGCATGGCCGAGGTCAATTGCGCCACCATCTCGGCCAGATGGTCGGCCAGCACAGGGAAGTGGGCGTTCGGGCGCAAGCTGCGCTCGTCCATGTAGAGGTGCCGGTTGATCTCGATCTGCAGCGCATGCCGATGCGTGGCAGGGTGACCGTAATGCTCGGTGATGAACCCGCCCGCATAAGGCCGATTGCGGTCGACATGATAGCCGAAGCCACGCAGCGCCGCCTCGGCGACATCCACCACGGTGCGGTCGCAGCTGGTGCCGTAGCGGTCTCCCAGCACCACATCGGCCCGCAGCCGGTTCTCGTGGGTGCCGACCGGGCCCGACGAGACGACCGAGGACGGCATCGAATGGCAGTCGATCAGCAGCATGGCGCCGAAATGGTGCTGAGCTTCCTCGATCAGCCGCCGCAATTGGGCGTGGTAAGGCTTGTAGAGCGCATCGATGCGGCCGATCGCCTCCTCGACCGTCAGACGCCGCGCATAGATCTCCTGCGACTCGCCGACCACGCGGGCGATGGTGCCGAGCCCGCCGGCAACCCGCGGCGAACGCGTGTTGGCAAAGGACGGCAGGCGGCCGTCGAACATGCGGGGGTCGAGCTCATAGGGCTCGCGATTGACGTCCAGAAAGGCACGGGGGAAGCGGGCGCGCAGCAAGGGCGCCCCATGCAGAACGCCGCCCTGGAACAGCCGGTCCACATAGGCGTCTTCCGATCGCCGCAACGCCTGGGCATCGAGCCGGGCACTGGCGAGAAAGCTTCGGGGATAGACGTCTCCGGAATGCGGCGAGCTGAGCACGACGTTCGACACCGCGCCGGTGGGCAGCAGGATGTCGAAAGGGGGGTCCAACTCCGGGTCGCCGGCCATCATTCCGAGCATTGTTCTCCGAGCGATCGCCAGGCTCGACGTCGAGCGATCGTTTTAACGGAGGTGCCGGGCCCTTGTCCACGCCGACCCGCCTGCGGGGCTCGGCAAGGCGTTCGGCGGCATGGATCTGAGAGCTACACCGGTTGTGCCTCGGACGTGGACGGCGGGCGCAGATTGCCTTGGATTGAAGCCGCGTCTCCTGTTGCACAATTGCCGACATTCCTGCCCGTCGCAGCGAACCCTTGAAGCTGAACGGCGGTGAACGGCAAATATGCGGCGATCCAATATTGTTAAGCTCATGCAAAGGCGGCTCATCAGGCCGCCGGCTGGGCGTCCTCCGCCTCAAGGCCTTCGACGTTGGCTAGAACGCGTTGAAGAAGCGAAACCAGCGTCGCGACGTCGTCTGACGACAGGCCCCTGGTCATGTCGGCATTGCCCTGGCGCAGGACCGCACGGCCAGCGGGCAGGCGAGCCCGCGCCTGCCCGGTCAGCGAAACCAAGCTGGCACGGCGGTCGCGCGGGTCGGGGCGGCGCTCGATCATACCTTCCCGCTCCATGCGCGCGAGCATCTGCGCCATGCTGGGCTGCTCGACCTTGGCCCAGCGTGCGAGCTCAATCTGAGACATCGCCTTACCGTCCTTGAGCGCCGCAAGCACAGGCAGCTGCGCCGTCGCGAAGCCGAGCGGGCGCAGTCGAACGTCGCCGATGCGTGTGAGGGCGCGGGCGATACGGCTGAAATAATGGCCCGGATGGCGGAATGGATCCCAATCGTCATCAGCCATTGCATAGGTTCCTATGTTTTACTAATATAGGCTCCTATGTATCCGGAGATTATCATGACGGCAATGACGAGGATCGCAATCATCGGCGGCGGCCCCAGCGGGCTGATGCTGGCGCGGCTCCTGCAGCTACGAGGCCTCTCGCCAGTGGTGTTCGAGCGCGACGGCCATGCCGGCGAACGGCCGCAGGGTGGATCGCTGGACCTGCACGGCGACACCGGCCAGCGGGCGATGCGGCTTGCCGCGCTGGAAGCTGAGTTCGTCGCAGCGGCGAGGCCGGAAGACCAGGGTGACCGGCTCTACGATGCGGGCGGCACGCTGTTGTTCGATCGGGACGGCGAGGGCGACGACCGTCCCGAGATCGACCGCTCGGCGCTGCGGGACATCTTGCTGGCGTCGCTGGCGCCGGACACGGTGCGATGGGGCAGCCGGGTGGCGGCGATTGAGCCTGACAGCAGCGGTTGTCAGATCGCGGGGGAGCGGTTCGACATGGTTGTGGGCGCCGACGGCGCCTGGTCGCGGGTGAGGCCGCTGCTGAGCGACGCCCAGCCGATCTATGAAGGCGTCGCCTTCGCCGAGTTGGGCTTCGAAGCCGCCCTGCATCCCGATGTTGCGGCGGTGACCGGGCAGGGCAAGATGTTTGCGGTCGGCGAGAACCGAGCGCTGATCACCCAGCTTAACGGCCATGGGCACATCCGCGGCTACGCGGGACTGCGCGCGCCGGAAGCGGTGGCGCAGCATTGGGCCAGGCTGGGACCCGAGCAATTGCGGGTGGCGCTGCTAAAGGCGTTCGAGGGCTGGGCGCCGGCGCTGCTGCGAGTGATCGAAACGGGGACGATCGTTGGGTCGCGGCCGCTTCATGCGCTGCCGATCGGGCACCGCTGGACGAGCCGACCGGGTGTGACGCTGATCGGGGATGCCGCGCACCTGATGTCGCCATTCGCCGGTGAAGGTGTGAACTTGGCGCTGGCCGATGCCGCGGACCTGGCGGATGCGCTTGCCTCCGGCGGGAGCTGGGCGGCGGTCGCGGCCCATGAAGCTGCGATGGCGGCACGGGCGGTGGTGGCGGCAGAGAAATCGGCGGCGGGGCTACGCGCGGTGTTCTCGGCAGCGGGTGTCCGGCCAGTGCTCGATCATTATCGCGAGCGGCTAGGCACCGATGTGTGAGGGCTGCGCACCGGTCGTTGCGGCGAACGTTCGAATGGGTGAAAGTGGGATGGCAGCTTTCGCCCAGAGGCGGCCATTAACGTAATCGCCTGACCTGGCCCGAGGCATGGCGATTACCGATTCGCGGCGGACTCTCCCGTTTCCTGAATGGGTCGTCTGGTTCATCTGTCAGGCAGTTCTGAGTCGACCATCCTTGGCCACTTCTCCGCCAAGTGGGGCGCTGCCGGTCGCTTCCAGCGATTTAAGAGAACTTGTGTCCAGAATATAAGTGAACCTGTGTACAGCCCATTCACTACGTATCTGACCCAGGTGTTCTGAAGACCATGCCTAAAGACGGCTTCTAGACTGACTATGAATAAGCACGTCAAGCATAGGTAGACAGCAGCTCCAAGGACTGCAAGACGCAACCGTCGGGCGGGGAAGGCACGTTGTGCTACCTGCAAAGGCAGTACGGCGGCTTGGATGAGCCAATCGCGCTTGTGAAGCCTACGAAACTCCCGGTGCGGATCGTCCAATGGGGCTGGCATTCGAAGCCTCCATGCGTCACTGCCCGACAGGGCCCCCGGTATCGTTGCGAACTCTCCCGGCTCTCTGAAGGCCATATCGTTCATGGCAGCTTCCCTTCTGGAATGGTCCGAGGATGCCTCCCTCAGGCGAAACTCCTAAGGACCGCAAAGGGCCGCAAGCAGTCTTAAGTTCAGATCGTCTCCGGAGTAGACACTCAATCCAAAATCGTAGCCCAGCGGCCTTGGTCAGCTAAAGCCGAAAGCGACGCGTCCCCGCACCTCGTCGCCGAAGCGTTCTTCGGCGCGACGCACGACGCGGCCGCCGAGCCGCTCGTAGAACCCGAGCGCCCGATCGTTATCGGCGAGGGCCCAGACCAGCACGCTCATATAGCCATGATCGGCAAGGTCGCGGCGGGCCGCCTTGAACAAGCGTTTGCCAAAGCCGAGTCCCTGGAACTCCGGCGCCAGATAGATTTCGAAGATTTCGCCGCCGAAGGGCAGCGACGGCACACGATTACGGCCATAGCTGACGTAACCAGCGATCAGGTCGTCGAAATCCAGCACGCTGAGGCGGGTGCCGCGCAGAATGGCGGTGCGCCACCAGCGGGGGCCGCGGCGTGCCACCATACGCTCCAGTTCCCGGCCCGGGATGATGCCGCGATAGGCATCACGCCAGGCTGCGTCGTGGACGGCCGCAATGGCATCCGCATCGCCGGCTTTCGCGCCCCGGATCGTGATGACTTTCTCGACCATGCCCGATGTTAGGGCCGGGTCGCCGCATCTTGCAAGACCCCGGCCCGTCGTTTGTTAGTGGTCGCGCCGACCCTGATTGGCACTCTGGGCTTGCCCCGGCGCTCCGGTCCGCTTCGGCCGGCCGGCCGGGTTGCGGCGGCGGTTCTGACCGTTCTCGGCCGGGCGACCACCGCCCGCACCGTGACGCTCGCCGCCACGGCCAGGGGCCGCGCCGCGATGGTGGCCGCCGGAGCGGTCGGGACGCGGCTGGCGCGCCGGCTCCTTCGGCTTGTTGGCTTCCGCCA
This sequence comes from Lichenihabitans sp. Uapishka_5, assembly GCF_033947565.1. NCBI lineage: Bacteria > Pseudomonadati > Pseudomonadota > Alphaproteobacteria > Hyphomicrobiales > Lichenihabitantaceae > Lichenihabitans > Lichenihabitans sp. Uapishka_5. The sequence continues at coordinate 78,777 of NZ_JARPVX010000006.1, read as the reverse complement.
CTTGCACGGCCGCCGCCACGGCCGCCTGGTCGCCCAGGGGATTGGGCAGCACGGGGATCTGACGGCGGATCAGCCGCTCGATGCCGCGCAGGTCGCCACGCTCATCCTCGCCCACCAGCGACACCGCGATGCCATCGGCGCCCGCCCGGGCCGTACGGCCGATACGGTGCACATAGCTTTCCGCGATGTTGGGCAGATCGAAGTTGATGACGTGGGTGACGCCATCGACGTCAATGCCGCGGGCCGCGATGTCGGTGGCGATCAACAGCCGCAAGGAGCCGTCGCGGAACGACGCCATGGCGCGCTCACGCGCGTTCTGGGATTTGTTGCCATGGATCGCGGCGGCCGAGAAACCAGCCGATTCGAGGTGGCGCACGATGCGGTCTGCACCGTGCTTGGTGCGCGAGAACACAACCGCGCGGGCGATGCTGGCATCCTCGAGCAGCTTGTGCAGGGTCGCCTGCTTGGCGCGGTTCGGCACCAGGATGAGGCCCTGCTGGATGCGATCCACCGTGGAGGCCACCGGGGTGACGGCAACCTGCTTCGGGTTCGTCAGCATCGAGCCGGCCAGATCGGCGATCTCGGGCGGCATGGTGGCCGAGAAGAACAGGTTCTGCCGACGCGGCGGCATCACGGCCAGAAGGCGGCGGATGTCCCGCACGAACCCCATGTCGAGCATGCGATCGGCCTCGTCGAGCACCAGGATCTCGATCTCGTTGAGGGTCAGGGCCTTTTGCGAGATGAGGTCGAGCAGACGACCCGGGGTCGCCACGACCACGTCGACACCACCCGCGACCGCCCGCACCTGACGATTGACCGGCACGCCGCCGAACACAACCGTGCTCGTGACGCGCATGAATTGCGCATAGCCGGTGAAATTGGCTTGGATCTGGCTCGCCAGTTCACGGGTGGGTGACAACACCAGCACACGGCAGGCCTTTGGCGAGGCGCGGCGGTTAATCTTCTGCAGATGATTGAGGATCGGCAGCGCAAAGGCGGCCGTCTTGCCAGTGCCGGTCTGGGCAACGCCCAGGAGATCGTGTCCGGCCAGGACGTGTGGGATGGCACCCTGCTGAATAGGGGTGGGGCTCTCGTAGCCCTCAGCGGCAAGCGCCTTGAGCAAAGGCGCGGCAAGGCCGAGGTCGGCGAAGTTGGTCAAATCGGATGTCTTTCGTTGGTCGAGGTCGCGGCGATGACGCCGTTCAAACCCGCAGGCGGGGTTGCGCACAGGCCCGAAGCATGGATCGGGACGCCGTCAAGTGCGAACGTCACCACGGCGGGGATCAAGACCCCATCACGCTAACCTGTACCATCTGGCACGCGCGGCGACGGGTTCGGTATGCGGGTCCACCTTCAGATTGTCAATCAAACACCGGTGCAGGGCCGCCATGCATGCCTGGGCCTGCGGCGTGGACCCCGATGCGGCAAGCCTGCCCCATGGCGCTGCCTGTACAGGGGAGGGCCGAGCCGCTATGCAACGAGCCTGCAGAACAGCTCCAAGGATGTCACAGGCATGGCGCGTTTCGAGATCGCCAAGGATCGGATCATCACCGTGTTCGGCGGCTCGGGATTCCTCGGGCGCTACGTGGTGCGGTCGCTGGCGCAGCGAGGCTGGCGCGTCCGCGTGGCGTCGCGTCGCCCCGATCTCGCCTTCCATCTGCAACCGCTCGGCCGTGTCGGGCAGATCCATGCGGTGCAGGCAAACCTGCGCTATCCGGCGTCGCTGGCAGCCGCCATGCGGGGGTCGGACGCTGTCGTGAACCTCGTCGGCATCCTGGCCGAGGCGGGACAACAGAATTTCGAGACCGTGCACGTTTCGGGCACGCGTGCCATCGCGCGGGCCGCGAAGGATCACGGCATCGGCGCTCTCCTGCAGGTGTCGGCGATCGGCGCCGACGCCAAGGGGGCTTCGGCCTATGCCCGCACCAAGGCAGCCGCCGAAGCCGCCGCACGGGAGATCCTGCCCGAAACCATGGTGGTGCGCCCGTCGATCTTGTTCGGCCCCGAGGATGACTTCTTCAACCGTTTCGCGGCGCTGGCGCGCATCTCCCCCGTGATGCCGCTCATTGGCGGCGGCACGACGCGTTTCCAGCCCGCCTATGTGGGGGACGTGGCAGAGGCCATCGCCCGCAGCCTCGAAGGCGCCGCAACGCCAGGCGTCACCTATGAGCTTGGCGGCCCGGAGATCCTCACCTTCGAGCAGATCCTGCGCTACATCTGCGCCGAAACGGGCCGTAAACGCGCGATGGTGTCGATCCCGGCAGGTCTCGCTTCGGGCCCCGCCGCCCTGTCGGAGGTGATCAACGGCCTGACGCTCGGTGCCTTGCCGTCGATGTTCCAGTTGACGCGAGACCAATTGAAGCTGCTCGAACAGGACAATGTGGTTTCGGCCGCCGCCACTACGGCGGGACACACCTTTGCCGGTCTTGGCATTCAGCCGCAAACCGTCGAGGCCATCACGCCGACCTATCTTTACCGCTTCCGCAAAACAGGGCAGTTCGATCGGACGCGGCAGACCGTCTGATCGGTCGTCTGCCGAGCGCGAGGCCTGCTCGAAGTCTGTTGAACGCCGCGTAACGTGTCCGGCCCGCATCCCCGGCGCTACAATGCGACGCGGCCGGCGGCGAAATCCTTAAACAAACGATAATGTTAAAGGTTCGTTAACGATTTTTGCAGGATCTTGAGTGGGCTGTGGCGCTTAAGGTTTGCAATGGATCAGAGCACAATACTTGTCGTCGAAGACGACCCGGTGCTACGCGCCTCCCTGGTATTCGTACTCGAGGAAGGCGGTCTGCCGGCCATCGGCCTCGCCAATGCCGACGAAGCATTGGCGTTCCTGCTGGAGGAAGCCGACAATGTGGCTGCGATCCTCACCGATGTGATGATGCCTGGCACCACGGACGGCCTTCAACTGGCCGGCATGGTGGCGCGCCAGTGGCCCCATATCGTCGTGCTGGTCACATCTGGTCGGGTTCGTCCGGTTGAGGATCTGCCGCCCAATGTCAGCTTCATCCCGAAGCCGTGGCGCCCTTCCCAGGTCATCAACGCCATCCAGAAGGCCGCCATGGCGGCCGCTTAGGGCGCAGCAACGCGTCTTTGGAGACTCTGCTCAGGAGCTGCGCCCTGCCTGTAAGGCATGGACGACTTCGCTGATAGCGTAACCCAACAGCAGTCCGAGGCCCGTCACGACCAAGACGCGACTGATGGCCGGAAGCGCTTCGGCACCGAACCGCCGGCCAAACGACGTCAAAGCCGCATAGGCGAGGGCCACCCCTAGAAGCAGCGACACCACATCAAGGCCGTCGATCGTTCCCACCATTCACTCCGCTGCCGACGTCGTCTGGAGCGACACCATGCGGAGTGTCGGGCACCCGATCAACAGCCGAACCGGGATATGCTGAATTGGCTATCCAACCTCAAGCCATCAGAAACTGTTCATGATCGTGCCGACGACATTGCACTGTACCGTCTTCAGCTTGCGCGTGAGTTCGGTCATATCGTTGAAGGCCGTCTTATGCTGCCGCGCCACCAGGATGGCATTGCCGATCCTTGAGCTGACGACGCCGGCATCTGCGTAGTCGAGCGCGGGCGCGGTGTCGTAGACCACGGCACCGAACTGAGACTGAAACTCTTCCACAAGATCGAAGAAGGTCCCCGAACACAGCAATTCCTGCGGATTGGGGGATACAGAGCCCGCGGTCAGCACGGACAATCCTGGAATGACGTCCACCACGGTCGGAACCCGGCTCAGGTGCTTGTGACGGAGCAGCTCCGACAAGCCGATGCCGTTGCGATCGAGCCCGAACATCTGGCCAATGCGCGGGGAGCGAAGGTCGGTTTCGACCAGAAGAGTCGGCAGCGACATCTGTGCGAACGACAAGGCAAGGTTGGCGGCAATGAAGGTGGTCCCTACGCCACGGCGCGGTCCCGTGACCACGAAGGACGGCGTGTGATTGGAGCGGGGCGACCCCACCAGGGCACTACGAATGGATCGCACGGCCTCGGCGACCGGGCCGAAGGGCTCATGCCCGACCACGAGCTCGCGTGAGAACCGCTCATTGTGGGGATCGCGATCGAGGATCGGGTAGCTGTACTGCCGCGATAGCGCGGCGAGGAGGTCCTCCTGACGAACCAGACCCTTGGCAATGGCCGCCTCCGAAAAGGTCAGGCCATGCCGCCGCTGCCAGTCCGTAACCTTTGCGATCTGGCGAGGCGTGAGCTTTCCTGCCTTGACGAGTTGATCGCCAAGTTCCGCGACATGCTCTCCCGTGTGGATTTCGAGATCGTCCCGATCCGATTCACCCAAGTCCGACCTCGACATAATTGATCCTCTACGATCCCTGGTGGACGTTGGCCGGGCTCAACGCGGCGCCGCAGGCATCGACAGGGTGAAGCCTTTGCCCTTGTCCTTGCGGGCACCTTTGGTGTTCGTCTTCGCGATGGTTCCAAGCAGCGGCAGGTCGGTCGCAAACTGAAGATCCGCGACGCCGCGGATCCGCCGATCAAGCGCTTCGGCGATCAGAGCAAAGATGACGCCAAGCGCAAGACCCGCGCCGATGGCCAAGGCCAGGATCAGCGGCACTTTGGGGAAGGTGGGTTTGGCCGGAGGCGTCGCATTGTCGAGTGTCGTCACGTTGGAGAACGACAACTGCCCCTGCATCCTGGCGGAGGCGGCGCTCTTCTGCGACGTGTCGAGCTGGTCCTGGCGGAACGAGACGTCCCGCTGCATGGAGGCAAGCTGGTCGCGCTGGGCCTGGACCGAGATCATCTTTCCATATTGATCCGAGTAGTTCGACTCCAAGGTTGCGATCTGATCCTGCAGCGCCTTGATCTTGGCGACGGCATTCCGTCGGATGTTCGGGATCTCGACACCGATCTGATCCTGCAGCGATCTTTGGGAGGCCAAGAGAGCCTGCACCTTCGGGTTGTTGCTCCCGAGATCAGCCCGGGCCCGACCCAGATCAGAGTTTACGGACGCCAGCGACGCCTTCAGGTTGGCCAGCACAGGGGAGTCCAGCAGGGTGGTCGTCTGCGTCGAAGCGCCCTGCCCCGAGTCGATCACCGAGAGCTGGCTTTGCAATGCCAACAACTGCGCCTTGGCGCTCGACAGATCACTGCCCGTCGAAGCGAGCGGAGACGCATCGTTGTCGGTGCCGCCTGCGGCCGGAGCCAGCAGCTTGTTCTGGTTCTGGAAGGCGATGAGTTTGGCCCGCGAGGCGTCGAGATCGGCATGTAGCTTCTCGAGTTGCGGCTCAAGCCATGACGAGGTTTGCTGGGCCGACGCGACCTTCATGTCGACGACAGCATCCTCGAACGACGCCAGAAACGTATTGGCAATCAACGCGGCCTGGATCGGCGACGACGACTTGTAGGTGACCGCAATGATGTTCGTGCCATCGATGTTCTTCGCATCGACACCCTTCGCCAGTGACTGAGCGATCCACTCATTGATGCCAAGTTGCCCGCTGACGCCCGAAGTCAGGTATTGCTGGGCGAATTGGGGATCGCTCGCTAGGTTCAATCGCTTCACCACATCGGTGGCAATCCGGTTACTCTCAATCAAAGCCGAGAAGGTGCCGATCAACGTCTTTGACGACATCGCGCTTGTTTCGGCGCCCGTCACAGGGTCGGCGCGCCCCAGATCCACACTGGCCGTGGCCTGAGCCTCATAGCGTGGCGGCACCACCAACAGCACGGCCGTGGCGCCGACGATCGTCGCAACGAGGCCAATCAGCACGAGCCAGAGGCGACGCCAAAGGATGGAAAGAATCTGATTAACGGACATAGTCTAAGACCTCCGACGGCAATACGATCAGGACACCGGCACGCCTAGAAGAAGCGCTCGTTGACCACGAGTGTGTCATCTGGTCGAATATCGTCATCGAGCGACGCATCGGACTCGACGACGTGACCCGACGCATCCCGCCGCCTAATTTTAATGCGGGACTCCGATCCAAGCTCACTGATGCCGCCGCCTGCCGCGAGGGCCTGCTGGACGCTCAGATGACGCGCCAAGGGATATTGCCCGGCCCGAGCCACATAGCCATAAAGGAAATAGACCGGCGCGGCCTCGACATACACCTCGTCACCATTCTGGATGACGATGCGACTGCCGTTCAGCTTGCCGGACTCGATATCCTTCAGATCGTAATGCGAAACCTGTTCACCCGACCCATTCGGCCGGCGCACCGTCACGACATTTCCAGCGGTCTCCCGAACACCACCGGCGCGGGCGATCACCTGGCTCAGCGTCGTCGGCCGGTCGAGAGACAACAGGCCCGGGGTCTGAACCGATCCCGATACGGAAACCTGCGCTCCAAAATTCAGGAGTGAGACGAGAACCTGCGGTTGCTTGACCACATCGGCCCGCTCGAGGGCTGTCTTGATGATGTTCGCAACCTGGTCTTCCGTCATGCCGGAAACCCGCAAGCGGCCCACATAGGGAAAGGTGATGGTCCCGTCCTGCTCGACCCGCGCCTGGGTGTCGAGATCACCCTGGTTGACCACCTTGATCTGTACGGTGTCCGACGGCACCAGCCGATGTCCGGCAGCCCAAGCGGAGGTATAGGCCGCCAGGCACAGGACGATGGCGCCTATCCAGATGCGTCCAAGACCCATTCCGATCCGCTTGCTCATGTTGGCCTCGACCTCATCACCGGGTGTAGACCAAGCCGACCCGGAACACGTTTGATACTGCATCGGCCCCCGACCGGGAAGTGTCGGTGCGGCTGACATAGCTGTAGGCTGCAGAAGCGGTTACCAGAGGCGTCGCGCGATAGTTGAGGATCAGCGAAGCATTATTGGTTTCCGTATTCGCAAATAGCGTTGAGGCGATCGCGGACGTCCCGCCAGGATTGTTAGATTTCGTATGGCTTAACAGTCCCGTGACAGTGATTTTTGGTGAGTAGATATAACTCAGCGATAGGCTTTGGGTGTCACTGACCTGAAGATTTGAAACGGCAGACTGAGGTGCACCGGCGGAGCGCGACACGGTACCGGAAGCGATGACCTTCGGTGTGGGCCGGTAGTTTGCCTGGATCGAATAAATCGGCTCCAAAGTTGTGTTCGACGAGCCAGGAAACGAGAAAGAGCTTAAGCCGCCAGACACACTGGCGTCGAGCTTGGCCGAGATAACGCGGTCATAAAAGAACTGATAATCGACCTGGTCCGTCGAGGACGCAAGACCCAAGCCCGCGGGTCGGTCGGTGAAATCCCGGTGAGAATAGGTGACCAACCCACGCAGCGTGTCGAGGGAGGTCAGGGCATATTCTAGGCCGCCACCTGTGAAATACTGATTATAGTTGTTGGAGCTAATGGCGGAGACCACACCGGTTCCATCGCCACCAGAATTCTCGAGACGACTGACGCCGGAGTTGAACAGCGCCGCAACATGCCCCGCGATGGTGCAGCGCGCAGTCTCGTTGAAGGAGGTCGAGAACACTTCCTGCAGGCCATAGCCTGCCGTCTCCTCGAGAGGCGCTTGATGCCGGTCGACGCCGGCCACAAGGCGTCCGGAACAGCGATTGGCGACATTGAAGTCGACGCCGCCGTTGACGGAATAATTATCGGCATTGATGACGCTATCGGTGAAGTACCGTCGCGGCGCATAGGTGCCGTTAAAGAAGTACGTTTGCGCGCCCATGGGAAAGCGCGATGCGACACTGATGGTCGTGTCAGAATAAAAGTCGCCCCGCGACGGCAGGTTGGAGATCGTCCCCAGCGAACGGGCGCCGGTCGGCAGGTTTGCGACATTGTCACTATAGGAGATCGACTGCCCGATGGTGAGCTTGAACGGCAAGTGGTCGACCAGAAAGCCCGGATCCAGATAGCTCCAGGTACCCGGTGTCGACGCATCGTCGAAACCGCTGAAATCCTGTTGGCCTGACGGCGGCACAAAAGTCGCCTCGGTCGCGAAAGCCGTTCCCAGGCCGAGCCCAAGGCTGATCGTGCCGATGCGCAGCACGCGGCCGCTACGGTTCGATGTGCCGCACAGGCACCTCAGCCGAGGGAACTCAGTTGGGAACATATTTCCCAATGACGCCACTGACGTTGAGAAAAAACTGCTGCAGCCGGGTGTCGGCCGCCGCTTCGTCCCCGTCCACCATCGGCGTCACGAGGCGAACAAGGGCACCGTCTGAGCGCCCATTCAGCAGCGCATCATGAATTGCATAATAGCGCAGCTGAAAATCATTGGTCATGGAGCGACCCCGCTCGTCGAACCAGAAATAAGCAATCTGGCGAACGCCTTGACGCTCGATGCGGAGACGATTGACCGGGATGGAAGTGCCATCTTCAGCCTGAATCTGGATCAGGGACTGCGTCTCGATGTTCCAGCCTCCGCCAGGAATGCACTGCTGGGGGCTGTGTGACTGGATGCCGAACCTTTGGGACTCGTAATAGGCGGCGTAGAAGTTCACCGGGACATCCGTCCCGGGGCGGGCATAATCGGCCAGCACGTAGTCCGTAAGTTGGAGCATGCTGAGGAATTCCGACCCCATCACCTGGGGCGCACCAACCCATGATCCGACTTGCATCGGGAATAATGAAAAGGATTGCCGGGGCGGGATCACTTCGGCGCGGCGCGGCATGGCGGTCACACTGACGGCACCAAGCACCAGCAACAGGCCGGTTGCCAGAAACGAAGATGACATCGGCCAGCGTCCGATTGCGCTCAAAGCCGCGCGGTCGGGCAGCAGCACGTCCAACGCCAGAAAGCGCCCGCGCGCCCCGACCTTCAATAAAAGCCAGACCTCAACCAGCAGCACCAGGATGCAGAGGAAGAAAACCAGAAAGCCCTCCACCTCGTGCTGCGTGCCCTCAGCCATGCCGATCCCGTACCGATCGACCAGGATGCCGATCATGGTGATGCGCCCGGCGTTCATCAGCACGGCGATCGGCAGTGTCGACACGATCAACACCACCTTTTTCCACCACGCATCTTCCAACAGCATAGCGATCAGGCAGCCGAAGCTGACGAGGGGGAACAGGTAACGCAGCCCATTGCAAGCCTCCGCCACCTCGAGCTTGGCGCCGCCAAGGTCGATGATGTTGCCGTCCAGGAACACGTTCAAACCGAGTGCCGTCATGCCGGCCACGCCGATCTGCGATGACAGATGCTGCATTTCGGTGGACAGCGTGAGGTACAAAGCTTTCGGCAGCGGGATCATGAAGCCGAGATAGAGCGTCGGTCCACCGAGCGTCCACATTCCCCGGGCACCGACCGCACTCCAGACGAGCGCCACAATGCCGACGAGGCCGCCGTAGACCGAGATGGTGTAGAGGCCCGACAGATCCCCGATCGCCATGGTAACAAGCGACAACACGGCCAGCACGATCGCAGGCCAGCGCGTGCCCCCCAGCGATGCCTGCGGAAAACGGTAAAGGAAGATCAGCACCGCGAGGGGAAGGATCAGATAAACATGGGAATATTCTTCCCGGCCCCAGAGGTCGCTGATGAAGCGCAAGCCCGGCAGAACCGCCGTGATGACGCAGCCAAGCGCAAGCAATGCAAGGGCGGGCGCGGCCCGAAACCCGCGTCCAGCCCGCGATGGGAGAGACTGCGTCGCATTGCTCATGGATTGATCACGCTTGCCGACAAAGGGATACGCCCAACACTCAAGAAGTCTTTTGTCCACCGTGCGCGATAAATTAAACCTCGTCCGAATTTAAGGCGACCCGTACGGCGCCCCTGATGAACATCCAGGCTAGGCGTAGCATCGCTCAGTGATCCACCAACACCCTTACTGGCTCCACCACGCCAGGCTACGTCGGCAAGCGTTATATTTTACACAACGGCACTTGTCTAACAGCGGCGGCAGCGCGCCTGGGGAAAGCCGAGACTCTGTGGCGTCGACCTGCTTTCTTGCAACAGCACTGCCGCTTCTGGACCACGCGCAAACCAGGATCGAGCTCGAACGATCAAGCCGACGCTTTGGCGTGCCGAGCCAATCCGCCGGGTATCGAGACGGCTGCGGTGCCGAAATGGCGTCGCATTCGTCATAGGTGCTGTGTGGCGCTCTGGGTCCTGCATGCCCCGGTATGGTGCTGCTGCAACCGCCGGTAGAGCGCGAGGTATTTGTTGGCCGTGGTGTCGGCTCCGAATGTCTCGAGATCGGCTGACGCCTTCCGGCGCCAGTCAGCCAGCCTTTCGGGGTCGGACATCAAGGCGTCGAAGACCGCTGCCATGGCTTCGGGATGTCCCGCTTCGACAAGATGGCCGGCAGTCCCGAAGGCGAGCGCCTCCGCGGTGCCACCCACGGCGGTCGCCACCATGGCGCAGCCGGCAGCCCGCCCTTCCACCAGGACGAGCGCCGAGGGATCGGCCAGTGACGCGAGGGCGAAGATGTCGGCCTGTCGCAGCAACGGGTGTGGATTCAGCACGGCGCCGATGAAATGAACCCGGTTGTCGAGTCCGGCGGCCTCAACCTGGGCTTTCAGTTCGGCGCCGCTCGGGCCCACGCCGATGATGTTGAGGTGCCATTCGGGGTGCCGGCTGGCGATCTGCGCGAAGGCGGCGATGAGGTGGTGCACGCCCTTGCGGGGGTGCAGGCCGCACACGGTGGCGATGCAGGGCGTCCGGAAGGGCGGCAGCGGAGCGTCATCGGCCAAGGCCTCGCGCGGCGACGCCAGCGTGCCGTTACGGATCGCCGTTAATTTGCGCTCGGGATAGCCTCGCGACAGCAGAAGCTGGCGCTCCGCCTCGCTGACCGCCACGACGGCATCGCCAAGGCGCATCAGGACCGAATGGCGGTCGAAGGAATTGTGCATGGTCGTGACGAGCGGGATGCCGAGCAGCCGCGACGCCAGAAAGCCCAGAACGGCACTCGACATCATGTGGGCGTGGATGACGTCGGGCTTTGCCTTGCGGCAAAGCGCCACCAAGGCCGCCAAGCCACTCACGGCGCCCACGGGTGAGCGACCTGTGACGACGATATGATGCTCCACCCCGCGTGCCGAGAGAAAGTCGACGTAGTCACCGCCAGCGCTGGCGAAGGTGACGGCATGGCCGGCTTGAACATGCAGGCAGGCGAGGTCGACCGCGACATTCACATGGCCGTTCGAAAGGTTGCAGTGCTTGATGAGCTGCAGAATGCGCACGACGTTCCGATCTAGCCGAGCCGGCTGGTTCCCTTGTTGAGCACGATGCCGAGGATCGTGGCCTGTGCGGAGTCCAGCACCCGGATCGCCATGGCGAGTTCGTCGAACGTGGTCCGCCCGCTCTCGGCCACCAGGATCACGCCATCCAGGAAGCCGGCGACCGCCTGGGCATGCGGCGAGCGCTCCATCGCGGGCAGGTCGACCACCACATCGCCGTGCTGCCGGAGCCGCGACAGGAATTGCCCCATCGCCGGGGCGCCGAGGAACAGGTTGGGCCGATAAGGCTCGTAGCGGTTGCGGGCGGGGATGAAGTGCAGATTCCGGCGAAGGTGCTGCGCCGGAACCCGATCGGTCTCGACGTGCTCGGCCAGGGCTTCGCAAAGGCCACCCTGGGCCTGCGGCGCCAGCTCCTGGCTCAAGGCGGGGTCCTGCAGGTCGGCATCAACAAGACGCACCGGCTCTCCGGCAGCGGCGATGAAGTGGGCCAAATTGCCAGCAAGGGTGCTCTTGCCCTCGCCGGACCGCCAGGACGCGACGCCGAGGCTGCGGAAGCGCCCGTCGCGCGGGCTGCCGGTGACGATCGACGTATAGGCGGTGCGGAGCGCCTGGGCGAAAGGGCCTTTGGCGTCACTGATGACAAGGTCGAAGGGCAACCTGCGCTGGCCGCGGCGACGCGCTGCCGGCAGCACCGCCAGACACGGCAGGCCGAAGTGCCGCCAGATCTGCGAGGCGCCCCGGATGCGCCGGTCGAGGCTGTGACGCACCGCCAGGATGCCGCCGCCCAGCAACAGCCCGACCGCAAGCGCGAAGACAAGCACCAGCATGGTACGAGGCGCCGACTTGCCCAGCGGCGCCCGGGCGGCGCTGATGACGCGCGACTCGGAATCCGGAAGCGGCGCACTTGGAATGACACCTTCCCGGATGGCTGCGGCTGCAACCGCCTCCTCGGCTTCGAGCGAAGCGACACGATTTTCCAAAAATTCCGCGCCGCGCCGCGCTGCCGCCAGCTTGCGCTCGATCTGGCTGTGCACATAGGCGGCCGTTACCGCATTGGTGAGCCGGGCGGCTTCCGTCGCGCTGCCGGCCTGACAGGAGATTTCGAGCACATAGGATTGCCCGACGCGACGCACCGACACCCGGTCGACAAAGCTCTCGAAGGCCTGCAGGCGCGCCGCGTCCGGGCGCGCCTGCCCCGGCGTCACCAGCATCGGTGCGAGGCGCGGCAGGGCCGTCGTAACGACGGCCAGGACGCGCTGTCGCAGGCCGGGCGTCGCCGAGGCGGCGAAATCGGGCGACGAGGCCAGATCCAGCGTCTCGAAAACCGTCGACAGGATGCGCTCCGACCGGACCACCTGCATCTGGCTTTCAGCCTGCGCGCTGTCGAGCCCTGCGGCGCTTCCGGTTGCGGCCTCCTGCGGCGTCAGGCGGCGCGGCTCGAGGATGACCTGGGCGAAGGCCGTATATTGCGGCGGTGTGCGAACCAGATAGGCGATCGCCAAAGCAAGCGAGACACAGACACAGCCTGCCACGATCCATCGGCCGCGGCGAAGCACGTCCATCAGCTCGCTTGCCTGGCCGAGCGCGACATCGGCGTCGAAGGTCGGCCGGCGCGGCCCCGATCCGAAAATCGCCTCGGTTGTCAACGCGTCAGGCGCCATGGCGGCGCGCGGGTGATGCATGTGGTTCATAGGTCTGCAGCCCGCTCCGGCGCCAGGATGCCGCGCAGCGCGTCGGCGAGGCCGCGCAGGTTGCCGCGGAAGCGACCGCGCCGGTCGATGAAAGGCTCGGGCCGGAAGACTCCGAGGGCGTTGCGGGCGACATTGCGGGCCAGATGATCCAGCATGGCCAACGCCGGCATGGTGCCTTTGCGGCACAGGTAGAGGGGGTTGATGACCTGCGAATAGCCGAGCCGCCGCCCCGACACTCGCCCGAGCTTGGCCCCGAGGTGGACACCGAGCGCCGCCGTGGTCTTGACGATGCGGTAGCCGCTACGCTCCAGCCCGGCCCCGAAATCACGGTCTTCGAGCCAACCATAAAGGACGAGTCGCTCGTCGAAGCGGCGTCCTGCCGCTGCGGCGGCGCGAAACGCCATGTTGCACCCGTAGGGCACGTAAGATTCGTGCAGCCGCTCGTCGGGTCTCGCAGGCGCCGCGGCGAGAAGGCGTCGCGCCGCCGCCAGGCTCAATCCGGGCCCCTTGATGCCATCGGCCACCAGCGTGCCCGTGATGGCGCCGATGGTGGGCTCGCGCTCGAACAAGGATGCCACCGCCGCGAGCCAGTCGGCCCGGGGCAGGAAATCGTCGTCGAAGAACACCACGATGTCGGTGCCATAGGGCACCTGACGCAGGGCGGCGTTGCGCTGCGCCGCGAGACCGCGGGCACCGATCACCAGCGTCACCTCGGGGCTTGCGACTGCGCCGGCATCCCCGGCCTCCGTGCAGGACACGATGATGGAACGCGGCCGCAGGGTTTGCAGGCGCATGGCCTGCACGGCGGCTTGCAGCAGCACGGGCCGGCCACGGGTCGCGAAGACGACGCAGATCCTCGCCGTCGTCAGCAACGACCGGGGATGAGGCGGGGCGACAGGCCGGTGCGCCTCAAGGCCCGGCATGGTCGGCTCCCGGCAGCAGGGCCTTGGACTGGAACACCCGGATGGCGGCGATCTGCATGATCACGGGCGGCTGCAGGTCGGCCATCGGCCAGCCGCCACCGAGCGCCAGATTGGCCAGCACATACAGGGGCTGCCGATATTCCGGGGCCGTCGGGGTCGACCACACGCTGTTCCGGTTCAGGAAGAACGTGGTGGTGTCGGGCGTGATGCGGACGCCGAAGCTGTTGAAACGATCGGACAACAGGTGGGGCGGCACCTCCACACGCTTGTCGCGGCCGTAGCGATCCTTGCCGTCGACCCAGATGTGCTGGACCGCGTGGTAATATTGCGGGAAGCCGCCATAAAACTCGATGATGTCGATTTCCGCCGAAGCGAGGCGCTTGTCGGTGCCGACGAGCCAGAAGGCGGGCCAAGTGCCGGAGCCTTCGGGCAGCTTGGCGGTCATTTCGAAATAACCGTAGCGTTGGGCGAAGCCCTGCTGCCCGGGGCCGTCGCGGTCCATCGAGCAGATGAGGCCCGACACCCAGCGTCCGTCGGCCGTGCGAGCGGCGGCGATGCGCAACCCCTCAGGCGTCAGGCTGAAGGGCCCGCCCGGGCCGGGGTCCGCAAAGGCGGCATCGCCGAAGTCGCCGTTCCAGGGGGTGTGGGCGATCCAGCGGGTATTCGGACCCCGGGCCGAAATATCCAGCGTCTTGAACTCTTCCGTGAAGGTCGGGGCGTATTCCGACAGGTCGAGCGTCTCGCCATGGGCGAGCGCCGCCCCGAGGACGGATGACAAGCCGGCCAGAATGAGGAGAACGCTTCTCGGCAAAGGCGTCACGCCAAGCGCTCCAGCAGGTCGAGATAGCCACGCGCCGTTTCGGTCCAGCGAAAACGGCGGACCTGTTCGGCACCACGTCCGCTCAGTTCCGTCCGCAGCGTGGCCGAATCCTGCAAGGCTCCGAGGGCCGCGAGCCATGCCGCGGGATCGTCCGGCGGCGCCATCAGGGCCGCCGTGCCGCAAACCTCCGGCATGCTGGCCCTGTTGGACGCCACCACGGGGCATCCGAGCGCCATGGCTTCGACAATGGGGAGCCCGAAGCCTTCGGTCCAGGACGGGAAGGCGAGGCACAGGGCCCGCGACAGCAGGGTCGCGAGGGCGCCGTCCGACACGGCGCCGAGGCGGTGCAGGTTGCGCGGCTCCGGTCCGTCCGGTTCGGCCGCGAAGATGGGCGCCGAGCCGCCCGCCACCACGAGGTCGAGCCCACGCGCGTCGAGCGCCGGTGCCAGACGCATCAACAATCCAGCGTTCTTGTGCCGCGCCCGGCTGCCGAGCAACAACACGAAGGGTCGCTCGCCCGGCCATCGCCGCAGCACCTCAGGGTCGGGCCGCCAGCGCAGCGCATGCTCGTGGCCGTTCGGCAGCACCACGACGCGGTCGCGCGGAAGGCCGAAGCGCGCCGCGATCGTGTCGGCCGAGAAACGGGACACACTGGTCAGCACCGCGGCGCGGCGTGCCAACAGCGGCTGCAACAGGCCATAGAAGACCCGGAAGCCAGCCCGGTAGCTGCCAGGTTCCAGCAGCACGTTGATGTCGTGCAGGCAGAGCACCTGACGGCGCGCCAGCACCGGCCCCGTATTGCAAAGGTTCAGCAATGGCGCGCCACGGGCCGCCAAGGCCCATTGTTCCCAGGCGTGGCCGCCAAGGTGGCGCGAAGGCTCGGCCTCGAAGGCCCGCAGCGTCGCGGGCGCCGATGTGTGGCGCGGCAGCGCCAGCACGGCGCGCAACCCACGCTCGTCGAGCAGCGGATCGAGGGCATCGACGACCTCGCGGCCATAGCGCTGCACGCCGGTGACGGCTTGGCCATAGAAACGGCCGTTCACCGTCATGGCGCTCGCCGGCACGACGCCATTCTGACGGGCAGGTCGCACGCGCGGCGAGGCCTTCGGGCCCGAAGCGTTGCCGTCCCCCATCAGCCGCAGATCGCCGCCCGGGCGCGGGCGTGTCGCCACAGCGGTCATCACCGGCTGCCCTTGCGACCGAGGACGACCGGCACCGTTTTGACCAGGATGCGGAGGTCCGCGCGGAAGCTGCGCGACACCACATAGGCGGTGTCGAGTTCGACCCTCCGGGCAAAGCTGACATCGCTGCGGCCGCCCACCTGCCAAGCGCCCGTCAGGCCCGGGCGTACCTTGTAATACTGGGTGATCTTGGGGCCGTAGAGCGGCACCTCGTCGGCCACGATGGGCCGCGGCCCGACGAGGCTCATGTGGCCGCGCAGGACGTTGAAGATCTGCGGGATCTCGTCGATGCTGGATTCCCGCAGCAGCCGCCCGAAGGCCGTGATGCGCGGATCGCGCCGAAGTTTCCGGCTTTCGTCCCATTCCTGCCGCAGAGCGGGGTCGCTCGCCAGCAACCGGTGCAACACGGTGTCGGCGTCGCGCACCATCGTGCGGAACTTGAGGCAGGGAAAGACGGCCCCGTTCCGCCCGATGCGGCGGTGCCGGATCAGCACGGGCCGCCCTTGCAGCACCAGGAGAATGAGAGCGATCGTCACCAGAAGGGGCGCCAGGATCAGAATGCCCAGCATGGCCGCCTGGGCGTCGAAGCAACGTTTGCCGTCGATGATGGCTTGGGGGGCCGCCGACTCGTTGATCTGCGGAACGGCACACAGGGAAAGATCGGCAGCCGTCTCCAGCGTGCCGGAAACATCAGACATCCCTATCCACCCACGTCTAAAGAGAAGGTTAATATTCTCTTACTATAAGCCAGACGCTCAATAACATTTCAAATTAAATTAGGTGTCAGTCCTACTGATCTCTGCACCGTAAGCAAGTCTTGCGTTAATATAAATCAATAACGCAAACAAAAGCGCAATTTCAGATTACGTAGAGGAATTTAGATGCCTTCCGTTGCTTTCAGCAGCTGTCCTCCAGGCAATGATAATGCCTTACGGCCACAGGCCGCGCCTTGGAGCAAGGATCTGCGTGTTGCCATCGTTCATTATTGGCTCGTCGGCATGCGAGGCGGCGAAAAGGTGGTCGAAGCGCTTTGCGAACTCTTTCCGCAAGCCGACATCTTCACCCACGTCTACGTTCCCGGCGCGATCTCGGAGCGGATCAACGCACATCGGGTGCAGACATCCTTCATCGCAGGTCTGCCGCAGGCGGCGCGGCGCTACCAGCGCTATCTGCCGCTGATGCCCATGGCGCTCGAGCAGCTCGATCTGCGCGGCTATGACCTCATCCTCAGTAGCGAGTCGGGCCCCAGCAAAGGCATCATCCCGCCGGCGGGGGCGCTGCACCTTTGTTATTGCCATTCGCCGATGCGCTACATCTGGAACATGTTTCATGACTACCGGGATCGCAGCGGGCCGCTGACGCGCCTGCTGATGCCGCCCGTGTCGCATTACCTGCGCACCTGGGACGCCGTGTCGGCCACCCGGGTGCACCGGTTCGCAGCCAATTCGCAGACCGTGGCGCGACGCCTCAGCACTTATTACCGGCGCGACGCCGAGGTGATCCACCCCCCGGTTGACACGCGGGCGTTCCACCCCGTGCCGGACGCCGAACGTGGCGACTTCTTCCTGATGGCGGGCGAACTCGTCGCCTACAAGCGCCCGGACCTCGCGGTCGAAGCCTTCAACCGCATGAAGGTGCCGCTGGTGGTGGCGGGCGGCGGCGAGATGCTGGGGCGGTTGCGCAGCCTGGCGGGCCCTACGGTGCAGGTTCTCGGGCCGCAGAGCTTCGCGGTGCTGCGCTCGCTTTACGCCGGCTGCAAGGCGCTCGTGTTTCCCGGCGAAGAGGATTTCGGCATCGTTCCCGTGGAAGCCATGGCGAGCGGGCGGCCCGTGCTGGCGTATCGACGCGGCGGCGCCACCGAAACCGTGGTGGACGGTCTCAGCGGCCTGTTCTTCGATCAGCAAAGCATCGACGCGATCATCGACGCCGTGACGCGCTTCGAAGGCACAGACTTCGATCCACAGGCGATTGCCGCCCATGCACAGCGCTTCGGAGCCGATGTGTTCCAGGCCGGCATGCAGCGTTTCGTGGCCGACAGCCTCGCCGCCCACGGGTGAAAGAACACGCGCCGTGTGCCCGAGGTCAGTCGGGCACGCGGTCCCGACGTGTCCTCGCCACCCAGGCGAGGCCCAGCGCGTAGCCGATCTGCGCCAGGGCGAAGCCGCCTGCTCCGAGCCCGAAGGCACCGAACACACCTCGCCCCTCTCCGAGCGCGATCGCCAAAGCCAAGAGCCCGGCCGCCGCCGCAACGATCAGCACCCAAGCGAGGGGAATCAACGAGGCTGCGAAGAAGCCGAAGCCCAGGAACGCTGCGAATATCAATGCCGACACAGCACCGCCGTTGCACCATTCACGGGAGAGTCAGTTTGCGACGGGATGGTTAAGCTTTGGTTCAGATGGCGCCGCAACGGTCGGCCCGCGGCCCGTCAATCGGCGTCCGCCCGTCGCGCGATCCCGACCAGCGAAGCTCCCTCGCCCTGCGCGGGATCTGCCATCTCCACCCGCACCACATCGCCCGGCAGCACCAGGTCGCCCTCCCCCACATCGAGCGTTGTGGGGTGGCCGTCGACCTTGCGGGTCACCGCATAGGTCGGCACGGGCCGGGCCGGGCCTGCCGCCGCCATCACGGCGGGACCATGCACCTCCGCCTGAAAGACGAGGCCGCGCACGGTCTCGAGCTTCTGCGTGACATCGCCGAGCCGGCCGCGCACCTGCGAGGCTTCGAGCAAGGCGTCGTTGCGCTCCTTGGCGCGAATATCCGCCATGTCGCGCATCGCCTTGGAAATATCCTGCTGGGCCCGCAGCGTGGCGAGCTGCACGTCGAGGCGGCTGCTTTCATATTGCGCTGCGTTCTCCTCGATGGCGAGCTTGCGGGGCAGCACCGCAAGGCCCGACGACACCAGCCCCGCGATCTGGTCGAGCTCCTGCCGGGTGACGCTCAGCTGGTGGGCCAGCGAAACATCCTTGGCCGCAAGGGCGCCGATCTGCCGCTCCAGCAAGGCCCGCGACTGGGTCAGCGTCTCGGTCTGCGACCGCAGCGCTTCCCGCCGCGTTTCGAACAGCGCCTGTTCCTCGCGCAACGCCCGCGCGACCGCCGGCTCGCCCTGCCGGGCCTGCAGGTCGGGGGGCACCGTGAAAACGTCGCGTTCGGCGATCTCGGCGTCGAGACGGGCCTGCCGGATCAGCAGTTCGGTGCGCTCGGCCGACAAGGCCCGCAGGTCGCCGCGCCCTTCGAGGGCCTGACGCTCGAACCCGAGCGCGTTGCCGTCCATCCGGCTGCGACCGAGGCCACCCGCGATGCTGACGGCCTGCAACACCGACAGGTCGGGCCTGTAGTCGTATTCCCCGGGGCGCTCGACGCTGCCCACCACATAGAAAGGGCGGTATTTGACCACCTGGACGGAGGCTTCGGGCCGCTGCGCCAGACCGATGCGCGCCTGCAGGCGCTGTCCGATCGCCTCGGCCAGCGCGGACGGCGTCAGATCAAGGGCCGGCACGCCGCCCAGCAGCGGCAGCGACACGGCGCCGTCCGCCCCCACGGTGAACTCGCCATTCAGGGCCTGCCATTGGTAGGCCTCGCCCGATCCCGTGCGCCAATCGAAGACCTTGACCTGCAACCGGTCTTCCGGCCCGAGCCGGCAGGCGGCGGGCTCCGCCTCGGCGGCAAGTACGCCGAAGACCACGAAGGCTCCCGTCAGTGCCGTCAGACTTTTGCGGGCGCTCCATCGCCGACCGGCAACACAGCCCTCACGCCAGACCGCGCGCGAAGCGCACAGCCGCAATCGTGTGGCGGCGAGCCCTGTGCGGCAGGATAAACGCTGCCACACGTGCGCAACGCCATCGATGTTCGGCCATGCCGAATAGATTAGCGACACCTTCGACATGGATTGCGATGCCATCCCACTGACTGATGTCGAATTAAATTAGCTGGTCGTCTTACCGATTGACCTCTTCGGCTTTTTTTGTGAGGGCTTCAAGAGAAAACACGGACAGGTTGTATCGGGGAGTTTGGCGGTGGGCATCGAGGCTGCCGGGATCGTGACGCTGGGGCTCGGTCTGCTGGCGCTGCGGCTCGGGTCCGGGTTCGCACTGGCAGCCTTTGTGCCGCTCACCCTGCTGGGCGCGGCTGCGGCCGTGCTGCTGGGCGGCTCGGGCACCATCCAGCCGGCCCATCTGATGCTGGGCTTCGCGGTTCCGGCCGCATGGCGTGCTCTCGACCGCGACGGGCTGAGAACCAGCTTGCGGTTTCCGAACGAAGGCTTCTGGCTCGTGGCCTTCACGGTCACGACCACCCTCGGCGCCATCCTGTTGCCGCGCCTTCTCGCGGGCGCCACTGCCATCAATGCCATCGGCAGCACCGATTATGGACCGTCGCTGATGCTGGTGCCGCTCGGCCCCACCTCCGGCAACCTGACGCAGTCGATCTACGGGATTGCGGATCTTGTCTGCTTCCTGCTTTGCGCCGCCCTGGCCGGGCGGCCGCAGGGATACCGTCTGCTCGCCCGGGCCCTGACGAGCTACTGCGCCCTGAACATCGGCTTCGCGCTGCTGGATCTGGCGACCTACTGGACCAACACGGCCTTTCTGTTCGGGCCCGTCCGTAACGCCGACTACCACCTCCACACCGAAACGGTCGTCACCGGCCTGAAGCGCATCGTCGGCTCCTTCACCGAAACCGCCTCCTTTGCTTATGCGACGCTCGGCGCCCTCGGGTTCTCGGCCGAGCTGTGGCTCGCCGGGGTGCGGCCGAGGCTCTTCGCGCCACTGGCGCTCATGTCGCTGCTGCTGCTCACCCTGTCGACGTCCAGCACCGCCTATGTGGCGACGCCGCTGCTGTTGGCCGCCCTGCTGGCGCGCCTCGGCCTTCGGGCGACACAACGGCGCATCACCCTGACAGGCGCGGCCGTGCTGCTGCTGGTGCCCGTGCTGATGGCGGCGCTGCTGACAGGCGTGCTGCTGGTGCCCGCGGCCCGCGACGCCGTCGCCGACACGCTGACGGCGTTGTTGTTCGACAAGGCCGGCAGCCAGTCGGGCCTCGAACGCGCCCAATGGAACATCGATGCGCTGCGGAACGCCATCGACACGGCGGGTTTCGGCGCCGGCCTCGGCAGCGTGCGGGCCTCGAGCTTCCCGGTGGCGCTGCTGGCCAACACCGGGGTGCCGGGCACCCTGTTGTTCTCGGGCTTCCTGGTCAGGCTGCTGCTCACCACCGCGGCCCCGGATCGCGGGGCTGTCGCGGCCATTCGCGATGCGGCCCGCTTGGCCTGCCTGGGGTTGCTGCTCGGGGCCACGGTGTCCGGCGCCATGGTGGACCTCGGCCTGCCGTTCTTCATCTTCGCGGCCCTGGCCAGCGCCCGCGTGAGGCCGGCGCTGGCGACCACGCCCGCGATCGCGCGCCGGGTGGCGATCGCTTCGCCGTGGCGGGTGCCTGCCGAGACGCGCGCGGCGTGAGCCGGTTCCTGCGCAACTCCGTCTTCGGCACGCTGGCGGGCCTCAGCACCACGCTCGGCAACTTCCTGTCCGGCCTCGTGGTGTCGCGCCTGCTCGGCGTCGAGCCCGCCGGCAGCGTCGCCTTTGCGGTCTGGGCCGTTTGGCTCGGCACCACGGTGGTGAACGGCGGCCTGCCCTTCACCCTGGCCCGCTATCTGCCCGAGGTCGGGGCCCGCGACGGCGACGCCGTGGCGCAACAACTGGCGGCCCGGCTGCTCAGGCCCTTCGCGGCCGTGGCGGTGCTGCCGGCTCTCGGCGGCCTCGGCTATGCGGCCTGGCTGATCCATGGCCAGGTCGGCGACGCGACATCCCCGTTTCGCGATCCCGTCATCTGCGCCCTGATCGGGGCCAACATCACCACGCAGGCGCTCGGCGATTTCGCCCGCAGCGTTCTACGGGGCCGGCACGCCTTCGATGCCGTGGCCCGCACCACCGCCACCATGGCAACGCTGCAGATCGTGGCGCTGCTGGTGGGCGCCGGGCTGTTCGGCACGCGTGGGGCCGTCGCGGCCTATTGGCTGGCCAGTTGGGTGCCGCTCGTCGTGTTGCGTGAGGTGTGGGGTCCGACCGGTCCGCCCCAGCGCGCCGTCCTCGGCCGCATGCGGCGCTATGCGCGGTTCCGCTGGGCTTCGGACATCCTCGGGTTTCTGGTCTGGTCGCGCATCGAGATCCTGTTCCTGCAACTCGCCTGGGGGCTCGGCTCCGTGGGGCTGTTCAGCGCCGGCATGACTTTGGCGAACCTTGCCGTACAGGGACCGTTGATGCTCACCTGGGCGCTGATGCCGCGCTTCGCCGAACTGCACGGGCAACACGACCGCGACAGCATGCTCCGCCTTTACGCCACCGGAACGCGCCTGCTGGCCTTCCTGGTGTTCCCCGCCTCTTTCGGGCTCGCGGCCGTTCTGCCCAGCCTGTTGCCGCTGCTGTATGGCCAAGCCTTCGCGGGAGCCATCCCGGCCGCGCAGGTGCTGGTTTGCGCGGCGTCGCTGGCCGCCATCTCGTCGGTCGGCTCCAATCTCGTCTGGGGGCTCGAGCGCAGCGATGCCGACTTCTACGCCAGCCTCGCCGGGGCCGCGCTGGCGCTGGTCGGCGGCGTGGTGCTGATCCGACCCTTCGGCGACATGGGGGCGGCAGCCTCGCGGGCCCTCACCCAGGCCTGCGCGGTCGGGATCTCGTCGTGGTTCTTGTGGGCGCGGCTCGGCTTCGCGATCCCGGTCGGGGCCTTGCTGCGCTTGTTCGGTGCCGCCCTGTTGTGCGGCGGTGTCGCACGCGGCGTCCTGGCGCTGCACCCGGGTGTGCTCGGACTGGCGGTGGCCATCCCGTCGGGCGCCATCACCTATGTGGCGGCGGTGCGCCTGTTCGGCGCCTTGACGGCCGACGACACGGCCCGGCTGCACGGCCTCGTCGCGGCGCTGCCATGGCCGATCGCCCGGCGGGCCGATCCATGGGCGCGACTGATTCTGGGATGACGGCAAGCCGGCCCTGCACCGGCGACCGCCCCACGACAAGCGTCCCGAGTGCTCGGCGAAGGGATCCGCGCACGATCTGACCTCGTCGCGCCATGGGCCCCAACGCGCTGTCACGACCGCCACGGCCCCATCCAAGCCCGCGATTGCATTCGGGTCCCGGCATGCTAGGGACGGGGCCGAGCCGAGACATGGCGGTCCGGAACGTCCGTTCTCGGCCTCGAAAGCCATGCTGCGCCGCTCACCGCCCGCAACGGCATAAGGGACTTCGTGGTGACAACAACCAGGCTGAGCGAGGCTGCGCTGCCCCTCAGGCCTTTGCCTTACCGGGCCCCCACCAGGGGGGTGGCGCGCGGACTGGCTTTAGCCGCCAGCGTCACGCTTTGCTTCCTGCTTCCCGTTCTGATGGTCATCGCCAACAAGAGCGCTCCCGTGACCCTGGCCCTGGGAAGCGTTCTGGCCAACCTGGCGGCCCTGGCGGCCGGCCAGGGTCGCCCCCTGCTGCGGCGCTACCGCGACACCCTGCTGACGGGGTCGGGCGTGCTGCTGCTGCTCGTCTTCGTTTGGTCGGCGCTGTCGCTCGGCTGGAGCGTTTCGCCCGCCATGACGCTGCGGGGCCTGCGCGAAACGGCGCCGGAACTGCTGTTCGGCTGGGGGTTGGCGGCCGCCTGGCCGATGGTGGCCCGCCGCGGCGACCTGCGCCTGATCGCGCTCGGCATCGTGGTCTCGGCCCTGTTGATCGCCTCGGAAGGCGGCACCCACATGCCGCTGCACCGGCTGGTGGGCGCACGGGCGCTGGCCTTCGACCTCAAGCGCAGCTCGATTCCGCCGCTGCTGCTGCTCTGGCCCGCCGTCGCTCTGGTGGCGCAGGGCCGTCACTGGCGCATGGTGTTGCTGCTCGCGATCTTCGCCGAGATCGGGGCCTGCATCTCGCATTCGTCGGCCTCGATCGTGGCCGTGGTGCTGGGCCTCGCCATCTATGGCTTGGGTCGCCGCGCGCCCCTGGCCGCCACACGGGTGTTCGGCACCGCGATCGTGCTCTGCCTGCTGGCCGCGCCCTGGACCGGCACGCTGATGACCTATGCGGTGCCGCCGCGGCTCGAGCGCTTGCTCGAAGACCAGCACGCGAAAGAACGCATCGCCATCTGGACCACCTTCGAGCAACGCGTGTGGGAACGCAGTTGGATCGGGCACGGTTTCGACGCGAGCTTCCGGCTCGGCGACGCAGCCGACACGTCAGCCGAACGCCCGGGGGATGGCGTCATCCGGGACATCCACCCGCACAACCAACTGCTCCAGGTATGGATCGACTTCGGCCTCGTGGGCGGCATCGGCGTGCTGGTGGGATTGGCCTGGATGATGGGACGGCTGAGCCGCCTGCCGCCGCTCGATCTGGCGCCCCGCGTGGCCTTCCTGATCAGCGCCACCATGATGGGGCTCGTCGGGGTTCAGGCCTGGGATGCCTGGTGGCTCGCCTCGCTGGCCGTGTGCTGGGGCGCCTTCACGGTGCTGCGCCACCACCCGGCAGGCTCCACCGCCGCGGTGGTGGCGGAGCCCGGTCCGTGATCGTGTCCGGCCCCGGAGGGGGCCGAACAACCGTGATCAGGCCTGGACGCCCTGCACGTACCAATCGAGCTTGAGCAGCTCCTCGTCCGTCAGGGACTTGCCGGCCGAGACCTTCTCGACACCCTTCTGGTCCTTGATCGGGCCCGCGAACGCCTGATAGCTGCCGTCCATTAGGCCGGCCTTGACCTTGTCGGCCGCTGCCGCGACCTCGGGGGTGACCATCGGCCCGTAGGCCGCCATATCGACCAAGCCTTCCTTCAGGCCCATCCAGACGCTCTGGGTTTTCCAGGTGCCGTCCATCACGGCCTTGATGCGCTCGATGTAATAGGGCGCCCAATTGTCCATGATGGAGGTGACCTGCACCTTCGGGCCAAAGCTCTGCATGTTGGAGGCCTGGCCGACGGCCGGGATGCCGCGGGCCTCGGCGGTCTGCACCACGGCGGGGCTGTCAGTATGCTGGCACAGGAAGTCGGCGCCCTGGTCGATCAGCGACTTGGCCGCATCGGCCTCCTTGCCGGGATCGAACCAACCATTGACCCAGATCACCTTGGTCTGGAAGTTCGGGTTCACCTTCTGGGCCGCCAGCGTGAAGGCGTTGATGCCCATCACCACCTCGGGGATCGGCACCGAACCGACATAGCCGGCGACGCCCTTCTTGGACAGGTGGCCCGCGATGGCGCCCGTGATGGCGCGGCCCTGATAGAAGCGGGAATTATATTCGGCGAAGTTCGGGGCGGTCTTGTAGCCGGTGGCCTGCTCGAACTTCACCTTCGGGAATTGCTTCGCCACGCGCTCGGCCGGGTTCATGAAGCCGAACGAGGTGGTGAAGACGATGTCGTTCGATTGCGCCAGCTGGCGGATCACCCGCTCGGCATCCGGTCCCTCGGCGACCTTCTCGACGAAGGAGGTCTTCACCTTGTCGCCAAATTCCTTTTCCACGGCCTTGCGGCCCTGGTCGTGCTGATACGACCAGCCGAAGTCGCCCACCGGGCCGACATAAACCCATGCGGCCTTGATTGGACCGCCGGCCGCACGGGCGGCGGGGCCGCCCAGGGCCAGCGCCGCCGTCGTGGTGGCGGCCCCGGCCAGGAACCGGCGACGCGGGAGAACGAAATCCATGGGGGCTCCTTCGATTGCAAGGGCGGGCGGCGCCCGGACCGGTGTTTGTCAAAGCATGGCCCAACGCCTCGGCCAAGCACGGTTTTTCGGCAGGTTTGCTTGTTTAAGTGGCAGGTCGGAACGGCTTGCCGAGGCAGGCCGGCGCGGCGAGTCGACGTCGGGCCGAAGGCGACGACATGAGGGTCAACACCAGGATCGTCGCGAGATAAGGCAGCATGGCCAGAAACTGCGTCGGCACCGCCGTCAGGCCGCTGCCTTGGGCGTAAAGCTGCAGCACCGTCACGCCGCCGAACAGATAAGCCCCGGCCAGCACCCGCCAGGGCCGCCAGCCGGCGAAGACCACCAGCGCCAGGGCGATCCAACCGCGGCCCGCCGTCATGCCCTCCACCCACATGGGCGTATAGGCGAGCGACAGATAGGCCCCGCCAAGCCCCGCCATGGCGCCGCCGAACAAAACGGCGCCGTAGCGGATGCGCAGCACGTCATAGCCGATCGAATGGGCGGAGCCGTCCGCCTCGCCGACGCCGCGCAGGATGAGCCCGGGGCGGCTGCGGCCGAGAAACCAGGCCACTCCGGCCGTCAAGGCGACCGACAGGTAGACGAGCGCGTCGTGGCCGAACAGCAGCGGCCCGAGGATCGGCAGGTCGGACAGGCCCGGCACGGCGAGCTTCGCCAGCGGCACGATGGGATGGCCGACGAAGTTGGCGCCCACCAGCGCGCTGAGGCCGAGACCGAACAGCGTCAACGCCAGACCGGTCGCCACCTGGTTCGAGGCGAGCGTCAACACCAGCAGACCGAACAAGGCCGCCATGGCGGCGCCGGCGGCCGCGGCTGCGAGCACGGCCAGGGCGGGGCTGCCGGACAGCGACATCGTCGCAAAGGCCGCGATGGCGCCGACCAGCATCATGCCCTCGACACCAAGGTTCAACACCCCGGCGCGCTCGACCACGAGTTCGCCGAGCGCCGCCAACAGAAGCGGCGTCGCAGCCGTGATGACCGAGACCAGCAGGGGAACCAGGATCGTCATGAGGTCACGGCCTTGCGGTCGGCGGGCTGGCTCGCCCCGATCGCGGCCTGCACAGCCGCGGCGGGCCTCACCACGCGCACGCGGTAGCGCACCAGGAAATCCGAGGCGAGCAGGAAGAACAACAACATCGCCTGCACGAGTCCGGTGGCGGCATTGGGCAGCCCCATGTCGACCTGCGCTTGATCGGCGCCGATATACGACAAGGCCATCACCAACCCGGCCAGCAGGATGCCGAGCGGGTGCAACCGGCCCAGGAAGGCCACGATGATGGCCGTAAAGCCATAGCCGGGCGTGATCTTCGGGATCAGCTGGCCGATCGGCCCGGCCACCTCGAACAAGCCGGCGAGCCCGGCCAGGCCGCTCGCGGCCATCAGGGTCAGCCATACGGTGCGGGTTTGGCTGAAACCGGCATAGCGCGCCGCGGCCGGTGCCGAGCCGACCGTGCGGATCTCGAAGCCGAGGATCGAGCGCGACATCACGAGCCAGCCCACCCCCACGACGAGCAGCGCCACCAGCACGCCCGCATGGACCCGGGTGCCTTCGAGCAGGATCGGCAGCGTCGCCGACTCGGAAAACATCCGCGATTGCGGGAAGTTCATGCCCTCTGGATCCTTCCAGGGGCCGAGCACGAGATAGCTGAGGAACTGTTCCGCCACATAGGTCAGCATCAAACTGACCAGGATCTCGCTGACGCCAAGCCGGGTCTTCAAGAGCGCCGGGATGGCCCCCCAGGCCATGCCGCCCCCCACGGCCGCCAGCGCCATCAACGGCAGGATCCACCAGCCTTCCTGGCCGTAGAACAACAGCGCGACGCCGCCGCCCGCGATGGCGCCCATCATCAGCTGCCCTTCGGCGCCGATGTTCCACACATTGGCCCGGAACCCCATCGCGAGCCCGACCGCGATCATCACCAGCGGCGAGGCCTTCAGGGCCAGTTCGGCCAGCCCCTGCTGGCTGGTGAGCGGCGTCACGAACAGGTCCGTCAAGGCCCGCACGGGGTCGTAGCCCATCAGAGCGAAAAGCCCGAAGGCCGCCACCACGGTGGCCAGCACCGACAAGGGCGGCGTCAACCATTGCAGGGCCCGCGACACCTCGCGTCGCGGCTCGACCTTAAGGCGCATGAGCGGGCTCCCGTGCGGGCACATCGCTTTGAGCGACTTCGGCGCCGTGCATGCCGCCCATCAACAGGCCCAGCTTCTCGAGCGACACGCCGTCGGTCGGCATCGCCTCCGAGAGTTGGCCGACGTTGATGACCGCGACACGGTCGCTGATGGCCAGCAACTCGTCGAGGTCCTGGCTGATCACCACCACGGCCGAGCCGGCCGCGGCGAGCCGCAGCAGCGCCGCATGGATGGCCGCCGCCGCGCCCGCATCAACGCCCCAGGTCGGCTGCGAAACCACCAGCACGCCGGGGTTCTGCAGGATCTCGCGCCCGACGATGAATTTTTGCAGGTTGCCGCCCGACAGGCTCGCGGCGGCGACGTTCGGCCCTGGCGTCCGCACATCGAACCCCGCGATGATGCGGCGGGCAAAATCGGCCGCCTTGCGGGTCCGGATCAGGCCGCCCGCCACCAGGCCCTCGCGGCCGTGGCCGCTCAGCACGGCATTGTCGACGAGGCTGAACTCCGGCACGGCGGCATGGCCGTTGCGTTCTTCCGGCACGGCGCAGAGCCCGAGCGCCCGGCGGTGCGCGGCGCCGCGATGGCCGACGCGACGGCCGTCGAGCAGCACGGCCCCGGGCGTTTCCACCGTTCGCTCGCCGCTCAGCGCCAGCAGCAGCTCGTTCTGTCCGTTGCCGGCCACGCCCGCGATGCCGAAGACCTCGCCGGCCCGCACCGTGAAGGAGATGCCCTTCAAGGCGATGCCATGCGGCGCGTCGGCCTTGAGGTCGAGCCCACCAACCAGCAGACGCTCGGCACCGGGCTTGCCTCCGGCGCGGCGCGCGACGGACTTGACCTCGGCGCCGATCATCAAGGCCGCCATGCTGGCAGCGGTTTCGGCGCGGGGATCGCAAGCCCCCACCACACGGCCGCCGCGCAGAATGGTGGCGCGGTCGCACAGGGCTTTGATCTCGGCCAGCTTGTGGCTGATATAGAGGATCGAACAGCCTTGCGCGGCCAGCAGCCGCAGCGTTTCGAACAGCTTGTCGACCTCCTGCGGAGTCAGCACCGAGGTCGGCTCGTCCATGATGAGCAGCTTTGGGCCGAGAAGCAGACACCGCACGATCTCGATGCGCTGCCGCTCGCCGACCGACAGGTCGTAGACGTGCCGATGGGGATCGAGCGGCAGGCCATAGGTCTGGCTGACGGTCCGGATGCGCTCCGCCAGGGCCTTGGGCTTCTCGGGCCGGTCGAGGCCGAGCGCCACGTTCTCGCCCACGGTCAGGGCCTCGAACAGCGAAAAGTGCTGGAACACCATGCCGATGCCGAGCGCCCGCGCCGCATGGGGGTTCGGCACGGCGGTCGGAGCGCCGTTCCAGCGGATCTCGCCCTCGTCGGGCTGCAGGATGCCGTAGATCATCTTGACCAACGTCGACTTGCCGGCGCCGTTCTCGCCCAGCAGCGCGTGGATCTCCCCGGGCCTGACGCCGAGGTCCACGTCGGCATTGGCCACGACGCCGGGAAAGCGCTTGGTCAGCCCGCGCAACAACAATCGGTCGATCGTGTTCCCGTGTTCAGCCACTTGCGTCCGATGCGCCCCCGATTGCGACCTCATGAAGAAGTCTCCACATCCCGGGGCGATCAGCAAGCTTCATGCCGGGACCCGAAGCGGCGGCCCACAAGCGATCACGCGCCGCGGCGTCGAGGCCGACCACGGCCGCGCCTCATCGGCGGGCCTCGGGACGGTCCGGGAGCGGGAAGAAGTCGTCCGCATCACGATCATAAACCTTGCGGCCGGCCACATAGGTGGCCCGCACGGCCCGGTCATCGCCCAGCGTCATCAGGGCGAAGAGCTGGTCGTCCAGAGTGTCGCAGAACGGCATGCGGAAGCGCATCAGCGGCGTCGCCCCGAGGTCCAGTACGCAGAGGTCCGCCTCGAAGCCCGGCGCCACGCGGCCGATGCGGTCACCAAGCGACAGCGCTTCGGCGCCCCCCGCGGTGGCGAGCCAGAAGGCCTGGGCGGCCGACAGCGTGTGGCCCGTCATCTGGGCGACCTTGTAGGCTTCGTTGAGGGTGGCGAGCTGGCCGAGGCTGGTGCCGGCCCCGACGTCGGTGCCGAGCCCCACCCGCACCGGACGTCGCGGATCGAGCGCGTCGAACAGCCGGAACAGCCCGCTGCCGAGGAACAGATTCGAGGTCGGGCAATGGGCAAGCGCCGCACCGGCGGCATGGCAGGCGCACAGGTCCGCCTCGCCGAGATGGATGCCGTGGCCCAGCACCGAACGGCTGCCGATCAGCCCCGCATGGGCGTAAACGTCGAGGTAGCTGGCGCGCTCCGGAAACAGCGTCTCGACCCAGGCGCATTCGGCCCGGTTCTCGGCGATGTGGGTCTGCATGTAGAGGCCGTCGGCCCGCTTCAGAAGCGCACCGGCAGCCTCGAGCTGCGCGTCCGTGCTGGTCGGGGCGAATCGCGGCGTCACGCAATAATGGGCCCGGCCGCGCCCGTGCCAGCGGTCCATCAGCGCCGCCGATTCGTCGTAGCCCTGCTGGGCGGTGTCGCGCAGATCGTCCGGCGCATGGCGGTCCATCAGCACCTTGCCGGCCACCATGCGGGCGTCGAAGCGTGCCGCCTCGGTGAAGAAGGCTTCGACCGATTGCGGATGCACGGTGCAATAGACCGCCGCCGTGGTGGTGCCGTTGCGCAGGAGTTCACGCAGGAAGGTGGCCGCGACCTCCGCCGCAAAGACGGGATCGGCATAACGCGCCTCGACGGGAAAGACGTAGTGCTCCAGCCACTCCAGCAACTGCGCCCCATAGGCGGCGATCAACGGCAGTTGCGGATAATGGACGTGGCAATCCACGAACCCGGCCGAAATGACGGCGTTCTCGTAGTGGGTCACCGGCACGCCGTCCGGCACGGCATGGCGCAGGGTCGCATAGGGGCCGACCTGGGCGATGCGGCCATCCACGATGAGGATCAGCGCGTCGAGCTCATGCAAGAGGCAATCGCGCGACGGATGACGGAACGGGTCGTCGCGGAAGGTTACAAGCCCTCCGCGTATCGCGATTGTTGCAGGCATGCGCTTTCCTGGGGAAACCCCATTTGAGATAAGAGATTAGCCTTGCCAACCAAGTCGCCAGCGTCGACATTTTAATCATCAAATTTTTAGCTAATATACATGGATTATCTACACAAGAATGACACAACCGGCTCAAAACAAACAAGGTCGTAGCCCAGGCCAGACCTCGCACCGGATGAATCCAATGCTTTGGTGGACAGGAGCAGTAGCAATTTTCACGCTGCTCCTCGTAGTAACATCAGCAGTTAGCGACTGGTTCATTTACCAACAGTACTCAACCTCTATATCGCAGCAGGAGGACAATCGCGCACAGCTGAAAGCTTCGGTCGTGTTTGACGGATTTATTATTGTACCACAACTGCAAGATGGGAAAGCCGGAGATTATGCTTTGCCGCAAAGTTTCATAACTATGGCGGAACCCGCACAAATAAATTTATCGCATGGGAATCAGTCAATTATTTCGATGGCAGTGTCCCTAATAGCCAAGATTTTTTCAAGCCGTATGTAAATATCGAATTACACAACTCCGTTTTAGGACCAGCCGGAGACAGCATTCTTGTCCCCATACAAGTACCCAGGGATACTTTGCAAAAGGCATCTGAGGGAAAGGGTATTTTAGCAGCATGGGGCCATGCTGATTGGAGTGAAATATTTGATAAGTCGGTTAAGAGCACAAGTTATTGCTTCTCTCTTAATCCAAAAATTGATAGTAAAGGAGGTTATACTTTCGAGCCGGTCCCAATCCGAAGTGATTGCATGATTGTCAAAGATTAAGTGAAATGTTTCCGTGCTGCCGCCGCAACTCCTCGACGTCGATTCCGAGCGGCTGCCCGTCGACGACGCGCCATTGCCCCGCCACCATGACCCGGTCGGCCCGGTGGGCACCGCAGAGCACCAGCGCCGCCAGCGGATCGCCGGCGCCGGAAAAGCGCAGTTCGTCGAGCGTGAAGCAGGCGAGGTCGGCCTGCGCGCCCACCGCGATGCGGCCGATGTCGGTGCGACCGAGGCAGCGGGCGGACCCCTCGGTGGCCCAGCGCAGCGCGTCGAGGTGGGTGACGGCGGTGCCATAAGTGAGGCGGTTCAGCAGCAGGGCCTGGCGCACCTCCTGCATCAGGTTCGAGCCATCGTTCGAGGCCGAGCCGTCGACCCCGAGGCCAAGCGGCGCCCCGGCGGCCTCGAGCTCGCGCGTGCGGCACTGCCCGGAGGCGAGCAGCATGTTGGAGGTGGGGCAATGGCAGACGCCGACGCCGGCCCCGCCGAGGCGGCCGATCTCCTCGGCCCGGAAATGCACCCCATGGGCCAGCCAGGTGCGGTCGTGCAACCAGCCGTTCTGTTCGAGGTAATCGACCGGGCGGCAACCGAAGCGCGCCTCGCAGAAGGCATCTTCGTCGTGGGTCTCCCCGAGGTGAGTGTGCAGTCGGCAGCCGCAGCGCGTCGCGAGTTCGGCCGATTCGCGCATCAGCGCGGGCGTCACGGAGAACGGCGAACACGGCGCCAGGGCCACCTGCAGCATGGCGCCTTCCTCGGCCTGGTGGTAGCGGCCGATCACCCGTTCGCTGTCGCACAGGATCGTGTCCTGGTCCTGCACCACCGAATCGGGCGGCAGCCCGCCATCCTTGACCGACAGATTCATCGAGCCGCGCATCAACGTCATGCGCATGCCGATCGCCCCGGCTTCGGTCGCCTGGATGTCGAGCGCCCCTTCGAGACCGGGCGGGAACAAATACTGGTGGTCGGCCGCCGTGGTGCAGCCCGACAACAGCAGTTCGGTCAGGGCGAGTCGGGTGGCGAGGCGAAAACTGTCCGGCGTCACCACACGGGCCCAGACGGGGTAGAGCGCCTTCAACCAGTCGAACAACTCGCGGTTGATGGCGGCCGGATGGGCGCGCGTCAGCGTCTGGTACATGTGGTGGTGGGTGTTGATCAGCCCGGGCAACACCACATGGCGCGACAGGTCCTGCACCGCATCGACCGGCGTCGCCGGCATGGCGCCGGCCGGCAGGCATTCGACAATCTTGGCGCCATCGATCACGAGACCGCCCGCCGCATCGGCATGCAGGATCGCCAGCGGGGTCTTCAGCCAGGTTCGCACGTGTGCATCCATCCGCCAGTCGTGCGACGATGCCGGCAACGCATGACTGGCGTCAACCAGCCACGCCAAGAGTATTTGTGCATCGACTGCACAATTGCCCGATTTCGCTCGCATCGTTAGGATGGGCTTCGACAGAAAGGCTCCATGCATGACGCTTCAGGCCAGCATCCGCGCGGTAACGGACCGCATAGCGGCTCGCAGCCGGGACACGCGCACCCGCTACCTTGCCCGTTTGAGCCAGGCCGCCGAGTCCGGGCCTCGACGCATGGCCCTTGGCTGCGCCAACCAGGCGCATGGCTTCGCGGCCTGCGGCCCGCGCGACAAGCAGATGCTGCGCGACGGCATCGGAGCGAACCTCGCCATCGTGACGGCCTATAACGACATGCTGTCGGCGCATCAGCCTTATGAAACCTATCCCGAGCAGATCCGCGCCATCGCCCGCGGCCTCGGCTCGACAGCCCAGGTGGCGGGCGGCGTGCCGGCCATGTGCGACGGCATCACGCAAGGCGAGGCCGGGATGGAGCTGTCGCTGTTCTCCCGCGAGGTGATCGCGCTTTCGACCGCGGTGGCGCTGTCGCACCAGACCTATGACGCCACCGTCTACCTCGGCATCTGCGACAAGATCGTGCCGGGTCTGGTGATCGGCGCGCTGGCATTCGGCCACCTTCCGGCCGTCTTCGTGCCGGCCGGGCCGATGACCTCCGGCCTGCCCAATGCCGAGAAGGCGCGCATCCGCCAGCTCTACGCCGAGGGCAAGGTCGGCCGCGAGGCGCTGCTTGAGGCGGAAGCGGCCTCCTATCACGGGCCCGGCACCTGCACGTTCTACGGGACGGCCAACACCAATCAGATGATGATGGAGATCATGGGCCTGCACCTGCCGGGCGCCTCCTTCGTCAACCCCAATACGCCGCTGCGCGACGCGCTGACCGCCGAAACGACCAAGCGGGCACTGGCCATCACGGCCCTCGGCAACGATTACACGCCGATCGGCCGCATGCTGGACGAGCGCGCCTTCGTGAACGGCATCGTCGGGCTGCATGCCACGGGCGGTTCGACCAATCACACGCTGCACATCGTGGCCATGGCGGCGGCGGCCGGCATCCAGCTGAGCTGGGACGACTTTTCCGACCTTGCCGAAGCCGTGCCGCTGTTGTGCCGCGTCTACCCCAACGGCCGCGCTGACGTGAACCATTTCCATGCGGCCGGCGGCATGGCGCTGATCATCCGCGAGTTGCTTGGCGCCGGGCTGCTGCACCGCGACGTAACGACGGTGTTCGGCGAAGGGCTCGATGCCTATACGCTCGAGCCCTGCCTCACCTCCGACGGCACGATCACTTGGCGCGAGGGTGCGACCGCCAGCGCCGACACGGCGGTGGTGCGGGGCGCGGCGGCGCCGTTCCACCCGACGGGCGGCCTCAAGGTGCTGGGCGGCGATCTCGGTCGCGCCATCATCAAGACGTCGGCGCTGGCGGCGGAACGGCATGTGATCGAGGCTCCGGCCCGGGTGTTCCACACCCAGGAAGC
The DNA here is from genome assembly GCF_033947565.1 of Lichenihabitans sp. Uapishka_5. Lineage (NCBI taxonomy): Bacteria > Pseudomonadati > Pseudomonadota > Alphaproteobacteria > Hyphomicrobiales > Lichenihabitantaceae > Lichenihabitans > Lichenihabitans sp. Uapishka_5. The sequence goes on along the minus strand of NZ_JARPVX010000006.1, from coordinate 44,604 downwards.
GCTGCAGGCGGCCTTCAAGGCCGGCGATCTCGCGGGCGATGTCGTGGCGGTGGTGCGGTTCCAGGGACCCAAGGCCAACGGCATGCCGGAATTGCACAAGCTGATGCCGCCGCTCGGCGTCCTGCAGGACCGGGGTCACAAGGTGGCGCTCGTCACGGACGGACGCCTGTCGGGCGCCTCCGGCAAGGTGCCGGCCGCCATTCATGTGACGCCCGAGGCCGCCGAAGGCGGCGCTATCGCAAAGGTGCGGGACGGCGACCTGATCCGTGTCGATGCCGTGGCAGGCCTCATCGAGATCCTGGTCGACAACGACGAATGGCAGAGCCGGGATTTGGCGTGGGAGGATATGGCGCCGAGCCATGTGGGCATCGGCCGCGAGCTTTTCGCGCCCTTGCGGGCCGCAGTCGGGGCCGCTGACGCGGGCGCGACGATCTTTCGGTTCTAGCTTAGACCCTTCCCGGGCCTCGCGGCCCGGGAAGGTTGGTCGTCTTACTGACCGTAGATGGTGCGGTCGCCGAACGGCGCCTGCACGACATGGAACGGATACTGCACGGCCTGGCCGACGGCCGCCACCGGCGCGCCGATGAAGGACAGCGGCGAACGCGGATCTGCCGGGAACACGGCGTTGACCACACGGAACGGCAGGGCCACGAGCTCGCCGGCCACATTGAGCGGAGCCGTCACGACGGTGCCGAGACCGTTGTCATAGGGGTTGTAACGCTGGCGCGGCATGACCGTCAGGGGACGACCCTCGAGCGGCGGTGCCATGCCGACCACGACCGGCGGGTTGCCGTAACCGTAGGGCTGGGCGAAGGCAGCCGGTGCAACCGACAGAACCGACACGGTGGCAAGCGCGACGAGCGCCGCACGATTCAGATTCCTCATGGGAAACTCCTCAACGCGAACCGGCACATGTCATCGGTGGACGACGCCGGACGAGCCCGCTAGCTAGGTCGGTAATGAGGCGGCACCGCGGCCAGATCTGGGCAGGCAGGCCGGTTCGGACGCGGGGCAGCTTTGCCTTGGCCGCAGGGAACCAATTGCGTTACCGCTGCAGCGCGACGGAACGCTACGCCCATGGGCCCCTCAGGCGGTCGAAAAAAAGCGGTTCGCAGGCCGCGGCAGACCCAGGTGATCGCGCAGCGTGGTGCCTTCATAGTCACGGCGGAACAGCCCGCGCCGTTGCAACTCCGGCACAACCTTGTCGACCACGTCGTCGAGCCCCTCGGGCAGAAACGGGAACATGACGTTGAACCCGTCGGCCGCTTCCTCGTGCAGCCAGCGTTCCATGGTGTCGGCGATCGTGCGCGGCGTGCCGATCATCTCCAAGGTGCCGAAGGCCCCGCCGACATATTGGGCCAGCTCGCGGACGCTTAGCTGGTCACGCTCGGCCTTGGCGATGAGCCGATCGCGGGCGCTCTTGCTGGCATTCGACTCGGGCAGGTGCTTCGGCAAGGGCGCATCGAGGTCGAAGCGCGACGCGTCGGTGCCGAGCTGCACCGACAAGGACGCCATGCCGCTGTCGGGATGCACCAGACTGTCGAGGTGGCGTTTTTTGGCCTCGGCCTCCGCGACGGTGTCACCCACCACCACGAAGCAGCCCGGCATGATCTTGCAATGGTCGCGGTGGCGTCCGGCCCGCACCATACGGGCCTTCACGTCCGCATAGAAGGTTTTCGCCTCCCCGATGTCGGATTGCGCCGTGAAGATCGCCTCGGCGGTTTCGGCACCGATCTGCCGACCGGCTTCCGACGATCCCGCCTGCACGATCACGGGCCAGCCCTGAACCGGCCGGGCGATGTTGAGCGGGCCCTGCACCTTCAGAAACTCGCCCCGGTGATCCAGGCGATGCAACTTCGTCGGGTCGAAGAAGACGCCGGTCTCCGCGTCATGCGTGAAGGCGTCGTCGGCCCAGGAATCCCACAGGCCCGTCACCACATCGTAGAATTCGCGCGCCCGACGGTACCGGGTGGCATGTTCGACGTGCTCGTCGCGGCCAAAGTTCATGGCTTCGGCCGGATTGCCCGAGGTGACGAGGTTCCAGCCAGCACGGCCCTGGCTGATGTGGTCGAGCGAGGCGAATTTGCGGGCCACATGATAGGGCTCGTTATAGGTGGTCGAGGCCGTGGCGATCAGCCCAAGCCGGCTTGTCACCATGGCGAGCGCCGGCAGCAGCGTCAGCGGGTCGAAGGAGGTCACGGTAGCGCTGCGCTTCAGCGCCTCCATGGGCATGTTCATCACGGCCAGGTGGTCGGCCATGAAGAAGGCGTCGAACTTGCCCCGCTCCAGCGTTTGGGCAAAGCGCACCAGCGCCGGCAGGTTGAAATTCGCATCCACGACGGCGCCGGGATAGCGCCAGGCGGCCGTGTGAATGCTGACAGGCCGCATGAAGGCACCAAGAACGAGCTGACGCGCGGGCATGAGAATCCATCCGGCCAAGGAACGTCTCCCATCGTACCTATGCGGGCTTGTTTTGGCGAGCCGCCGGACAGCATGGCCCGCGTCGCTTCCGATGCGTTAACCTTAAGAGATCACTCTAGCCGCAGGGCCTGAGCGCCTGTGATCAGACGGAGGCCGGCCATGGCTGGGTGGACGATGGGCGCCGCATCCCTACCCTCGACCCATGTGTTCGTGACGGCGGCCTATGGGCGCCGGCAGAAGACTGTGGCGGTGCCGCGCTGGGCCGCCATGATGGCGGCCTCGGCGATGGCGGTCGCCGCCGTGTGGTTGCTGGGCTGCACCGCCTATGTGATCGGCCACGACAGCCTCCTGGCAGCCGCAATGCGGCACGAGCGCGACCTGCAATACGGCTATGAGGATCGTATCGTGGCGCTGCAGCGCCAACTGGACCGCTCCACCAGCCTAAAAAGCCAGCTGGAGCGCACCGTCAGCACGCGCCTCGATAGCTTATCGGCTCAGGAAAGCGACCTTCATCGCCAGGCTGCGGTCCTTACCAGCCTTGCCGAGGCCGTCCGGCATCTCGCGCCACGCGCCGGCGACACGGCCCGGGCGGAGGCAACGCCAGCCGCGCAGGGCGCGACCGCGTCGAGGGCACCCTCGGGGAGCCTTGAGGCCGCGCGCGACCCGTCAGGCGACAGCCCTGCGCTACGCCTTGCGACGCTGACGACGGCCTTGTCCCGGGTCGATGACGACCAGCAGACTGCCCTTCTCCGCCTTCAGGGCGTCGCGGCGTCGCGTTTGAGCCGATTGAGGGCCGCCCTCGGCACGGCGGGGCTGACGATGGCACGCTTCGCGCCAGCCAGTGACGCCGCTGTCGGGGGCCCGTTCGTGCCGCTCGCTGCCTCGACGATCGCATCGCCTTTCGAGCGCGCTTCGTTGATGCTGAAGGGCACGCTCGATCAGGCCGAACGGCTCAAGGCCGCCGTGGACCACACGCCCTTCGAAAAACCCCTCGAGGGCACGCCGGAGGTGACGTCGCCGTTCGGAGCTCGCACCGATCCGTTCCTCGGTCGCTTAGCGCTGCATACCGGGATCGACCTGCGGGAGGACGCCGGCACGACCGTCCTGGCCACGGCTGCCGGACGCGTGAGCTTCGCGGGCACCGCCAGCGGCTACGGCAACATGGTCGAGATCGATCACGGCTCGGGGCTCTCGACACGCTATGCACATCTATCGGCCATTACGGTTGCGGTCGGCACGCCCATCACGGCCGGTGACGGCATCGGCCGGGTCGGCGCGACCGGCCGCGCCACGGGCCCCCACCTTCATTACGAAACGCGCATCGATGGAGAGCCCGTCGATCCCGTGCGGTTCCTGAACGCCGGGCGGACCCTCGCCGAAGGCGATGCGCCCTGAGGTAAGGCGACGTTCCAAAAAGGTCACAGCCGGCGCATTTTAGCCGACGGGAAAAGAAACCATCCGGACAAGTTCGTTCTGGGCCTTAGACAAATGAAAAGCCGCCCAGGGCACGATCGGGCAGGTTGAGGCGGACAGAACATTCAATGGCACAGGCCAAGACATTTCCCATCCTCGTCGTGGCGCTGCTTGGCACTGCCTTGTCGGCCTGCTCGACCACGGCAGAGCGCATCCCCTACACGCCCGCCGAAGCCGCCAAGGCCGAGGTCCCCAACATGGGCAACATCCGCTTTTCCGGCGACGCTCCAGCGGCGGTGTTCGACCGGTTCCGTCAGCAGGTGGTTCAACAAGCCACGGCCCGACATGAAAGCGTCAGCTATCTGGCGCTTTCGGGTGGTGGCGGCAACGGCGCCTTCGGGGCCGGGTTCCTGCGCGGCCTTTCGGAAGCGGGGCATCGGCCCAACTTCACCATCGTGTCCGGCGTCAGCACCGGCGCCTTGATGGCGCCCTTCGTGTTCCTGGGCCCGGATTACGACGCGACCCTGCAGGATCTCTACACGTCGGGCTTCGCTTCGACGCTCGTCAAGGACGTCAACGTCCTGAACGGGTTGTTCGGCAACTCGCTCGTCGACAGCGACAAGCTGGGCCGCCTCATCGCCCGCTACATCGACGATGGCATCCTGCAGAAGGTCGCGGCAGAACACCGCAGAGGCCGGCGCTTGTTGATCGTCACCACCAACCTCGATGCCCAGCGCTCCGAGATCTGGGACATGGGCGCGATCGCCTCGAGCGGCGCGCCGAACGCCCTCGCGCTGTTCCGGCAGGTCATGGCGGCCTCGGCCTCGGTGCCGGGCTTGTTTCCGCCCCGTCGCATCGAGGTCACAGCGTCGGGCCAGTCGTTCCAGGAATTGCACGTGGATGGCGGCACGCTGCGCCAGATCTATGTGGCGCCGGACGAAACCATCTATGGGGAAAGCGGCAAAAACGGCAGCACGGGCATCAAGGACCTGTACATCCTGGTGAACAACAAGGTCGACCCGACCTTCGACGTCGTTCCGGATGCGACCCTGCAGGTCGGCGCCCGATCGCTGGCCACCATTCTGAAGCGCGAAGGACGCAACAACGTCATGAGCGCTTATGCTTATGCCAAACGCAACGGCATCGGCTACCACGTTGCCTATATCGACGCCGCGATCCCAGACCTGCCGCCAAGCCGCGCCGAGGAAGAGTTCGGCAAAACCTACATGAGCTATGTGTACGACATGGGGAAGCAACGCGGTCGCGAGGCACAGCCCTGGAGCGCAACGCCGCCCCTCACCCATTCGCCTGTCTTGTCTCCGGATGCACCCAGCGGCAGTTCACCACCGGAATCGGCTGCCACGACCCTGGCCAAGACAGCTGCGACGGGCGGCTGAAGACAGGCATCGGCCTTTGATCAGCGTCGAACGGGGCCACCACGCGCCCCGTTGCGCCTCACTGACCGAAGGCCCAACCCGACACGAAGATGATGACCACCAGAATACCGAGCCCCACCATTACGGGGAGCGCAAAGCCAGATCCTTCCAATCCACTCATCCTGTTCTAGCCTCCCAAGTAACGCTGCCTTGGCACGATCCGAGGACGGAACTCGCTTTGCGGTTGTGTTTTTAGACGCACAAGCTGACTTCAAAATCTTCGTGACGCAAGAAGGGAACGCAACCGAAACGTGCGCACAAGCCGGTCCACCCGCAGTTGAAGCCTAAAGACGGATCGATGTGATCTCAAACACTCACTATTCCGGTGGTAGGACCCACAAAGCGGGATGAGCTGAGGCACAACGCCTGTCTTCCCAGGTGAACACCAAGGCGTCGCCTCATCTTCCACCATCCGAATCAATCGACGTCTTCGATGTCCGCCTTGCGCCCGGTCAGGCGCTGCGCCAGCGATGCCTGAATGAAGGCGTCGATGTCGCCGTCGAGGACATCGCCCGGCGTGCCCGAGGTGGCGCCGGTGCGCAGGTCCTTCACGAGTTGATAGGGCTGCAGCACATAGGATCGGATCTGGTGCCCCCAGCCGATCTCGGTCTTCGAGGCCGCGTCCGCATTTGCGGCGGCTTCCCGCTTTTCGAGCTCCATCTCGTAAAGGCGGGCGCGCAACATGTTCCAGGCGGTAGCCCGGTTCTTATGCTGGGAGCGTTCGCCCTGGCACGCCACGACGATTCCCGACGGATGGTGGGTGATGCGGACCGCCGAATCCGTCGTGTTGATGTGCTGGCCGCCGGCGCCCGAGGCGCGGAACGTGTCGATACGGCAATCCGATTCGTTGACGTCGACGTTGATCTTGTCGTCCACCACCGGATAGACCCACGCCGAAGCGAAGCTCGTGTGGCGCCGCGCGTTCGAGTCGAACGGCGAGATCCGGACCAGGCGATGCACGCCGGATTCCGTCTTCAACATGCCATAAGCGTTGTGGCCCTTGACCAGCAGCGTGGCGGATTTGATGCCCGCCTCCTCGCCTGCCGTCTCGTCCATGATCTCGACCTTGAAGTCGCTCCGCTCCGCCCATCGGCTGTACATGCGGAACAGCATGCGGGCCCAGTCCTGGCTTTCCGTGCCGCCAGCACCGGAATGCACCTCGAGATAGGTGTCGTTGCCATCCGCCTCGCCGGACAACAGCGCCGCCACCTGGAGCCGGTCGGTTTCGGCCTTGAGGACCCGCAGCATGGAGACGCCTTCGTCCTCGACGCCCGCATCGCCTTCAGCCTCGGCCAGCTCGATCAGTTCGGTCGCATCGGTCAGCTCGCGTTCGATCTTGCCGACGGCGCCGAGGCTGTCCTCAAGCTCGGTGCGCTCGCGCATCAGCTTTTGGGCAAGCTCCGGGTTGTTCCAGAAGGTCGGATCCTCCGACTTCGCATTCAGTTCCGCGAGGCGTCGCGTCGCCGTATCGACGTCAAAGATGCCTCCTCAGCAGTCCTGCGGACTGCTCGATGTCTGCGATCAGTTGCAACGCTTCGGCGCGCATGGATCCTTGCTCGCGTTGATGGGCTGGGCGACGCGGGAGCGCGTCACGCGCCGGACCCTATGGAGTTCGGGACGCGATGTCGAGGTTAGGCGCATCGCGCGGCGTCGATCGACTTGGGTCTAGCCAGCGTCGCACAACATCATCGGTAAGCATGGCTGCTATCTGCGGCGTCCGGACGGCATTGCACCGTGACAATGGGTGCCGGGCTCGGCTAAAGGAGTTTTAATACTTCGGCTGGCGGACTTGCCGGCTTTTTTGTCGGAAAACCTCGAAGAGGAGCGCAGTTTGGCGGATTCCAAGACCATTCTTGTCACGGGTGGGGCCGGGTTCATCGGCTCGGCGCTGGTGCGCCGCATCATCGAGGCTACGTCCCATCGCGTGATCGTGGTCGATGCTCTGACCTATGCGGGCAACCTCGATTCCCTGGCTCCGGTCTCGCAGTCCAACCGCTACAGCTTCGAGAAGGCCGACATCGCCGACGAGCCTCATATGGACGCCCTGATGCAGGCCCACCGGCCCGACATCATCATGAATCTCGCGGCCGAAAGCCATGTGGACCGGTCGATCGACGGCCCCGGCGCCTTCTTGCAAACCAACATCATGGGCACGTTCAGCCTGCTGCAGGCGGCGCTGCGCCATTGGCGCGGGCTCGACGATCAGGCCAAGGCGGCATTCCGCTTCCACCACATCTCGACCGACGAGGTGTTCGGCTCGCTCGGCCCGACCGGCGCCTTTTCGGAAACCACGCCCTACCAGCCGAACTCGCCCTATTCGGCCTCGAAGGCCGGCTCCGACCACCTCGTCCGCGCCTGGCACCACACCTACGGCATGCCGACGCTGCTGACCAACTGCTCCAACAACTACGGGCCGTACCACTTTCCCGAGAAGCTGATCCCGCTCGTCATCCTGAACGCGCTCGAGGGCAAGCCGCTGCCGGTTTATGGCAAAGGCGACAACATCCGCGACTGGCTGTTCGTCGACGACCATGCCCGGGCGCTGTTGCTCGTGGTCGAGAAGGGCACGCCCGGCGAAAGCTACAACGTCGGCGGTCGCAACGAGCGCAAGAACATCGACGTGGTGCGCCAGATCTGCACTCTGCTCGATGAGATGGCGCCCGACGCTGCGATCGGCCGCCGCGAAGATCTCATCACCTTCGTGACCGACCGCCCCGGCCACGACGGCCGTTATGCCATCGACGCAACCCGCATCGAGACCGAGCTCGGCTGGAAGGCCGAAGAAAACTTCGACACCGGCTTGCGCAAGACGGTACGCTGGTACCTCGATAACAAGGCTTGGTGGGAGCGCGTGCGCTCGGGCGGCTACCGGGGCGAGCGCCTCGGGCTCGACGCGAAGGAGCCTGGTTGAGCCATGGAGATCGTCCGCACCGCCATTCCGGATGTCGTGATCGTCACCCCGAAGCGTTTCGGGGACGACCGCGGCTTTTTCTCGGAAGTCTTCAACGCCCAGGCCTTTACCGAGGCGCTCGGCCTCTTCACCTTTGTGCAGGACAATCATTCCCTGTCGGCGACGCCCGGCACGGTGCGCGGCCTGCATTACCAGACGGAGCCCGCCGCCCAAGGCAAGCTGGTGCGCTGCGCCAAGGGGCGCATCCTCGATGTGGCGGTCGACATCCGTCGTTCGTCTCCGACCTTCGGCCAGCACGTGGCGGTCGAGCTGTCGGCTGAGAACTGGAGCCAGCTCTGGGTGCCGCCGGGCTTCGCACACGGGTTCTGCACCCTTGTGCCGGATTGCGAGGTGCTTTACAAAGTCACGCACCTGTATTCCCCCGCCAACGATTGCGGCATCGCCTGGGACGACCCGGATCTCGGGATCGCTTGGCCGGTCGCGCCCGGCGGCGCGACGCTCTCGGTCAAGGACGGCAAGCACCCGCGCCTCAAGGACCAGCCGCATGTTTTCGCCTGAGGCGGCCGATCCCGAGCTGATCCGCGTCGTCGTCACCGGACGCGACGGCCAGGTCGTGCGCGCCTTGATGGAGCGCGGGCCCGCCGGCATGGCGGATGTGGTCGCGCTCGGCCGCCCGAGCCTCGACCTCGCCGATCCGGCCGGGGTGGCGGCCGTGCTGGCCGAAGCCATGCCGGACGTTATCGTCAACGCGGCCGCCTATACGGGCGTCGACAAGGCGGAGCAGGAACCCGAGCAGGCCTGGGCCGTGAACGCAGCCGGCGCCAAGGCGGTGGCCGAGGCGGCGGCGTCCCTCGGGGTGCCGGTGATCCAGATCTCCACCGACTATGTCTTCGACGGCAGCCTCGACAGGCCCTACCGAGAAGACGACCCCACGGCGCCGCTCGGCATCTATGGGCAGTCGAAGCGCGCCGGCGAGGAAGCGGTGGCGGCCGCCACAGCCAACCACGCCATCCTGCGCACCGCCTGGGTCTACAGCCCGTTCGGGGCCAATTTCGTCAAGACGATGCTGCGGGTCGCGGCCGGCCGCGACGCGCTCGGCGTCGTCGGCGACCAGATCGGTTGCCCGACGTCGGCGCTCGACATGGCGGATGCGATCCTGCGGGTCGCCCGCAACCTCGTCGAGCGCCCCGACCCGGCCCTGCGCGGCACCTTCCACATGAGCGGCTCCGGCGAAACCAGCTGGGCCGCCTTTGCGGAAGCGATCTTCCAAGCGTCGCGGAATGCCGGGGGCCCGACGGCCCGAGTCAACCCCATCACCACCGCAGACTATCCCACGCCGGCCCGACGGCCGGCCAATTCGCGGCTCGACTGCACCAAGCTCGCGCGCCTGCACGGCGCCGCCCTGCCGCCCTGGCAGGACGCGGTCGAGCGCTGCGTCATCCGCCTTGTGAAGGACTCCACTCCATGAAGGGCATCATCCTGGCCGGCGGCAGCGGCACGCGCCTGCATCCGATGACCTTGACGGTCTCGAAGCAGCTGCTGCCCGTCTACGACAAGCCGATGGTTTATTACCCTCTGTCAACCTTGATGCTGGCCGGCATCCGCGAGATTCTGGTGATCTCCACCCCGGACGACCTGCCCCGCTTCCGGCAGTTGCTCGGCACGGGTGAGAAATGGGGCGTGCGCTTCGAATATGTGGTGCAACCCAAGCCCGAGGGGCTGGCGCAGGCCTATATCCTGGGCGCCGACTTCGTCGGCACCGACGATTCCATGCTGGTGCTCGGTGACAACATCTTCTACGGCCACGGCCTGCCGGACCTGCTGGCCAACGCCTGCAAGACCCTGCAGGGCGCCAGCGTTTTCGGCTATCACGTCACCGATCCCGAACGCTATGGCGTGGTCGAGTTCGACGGTGAGGGCCGCGCCATCTCGATCGAGGAAAAGCCCCCGCAGCCGCGCTCGAACTGGGCCGTCACGGGCCTCTACCTGTACGACGCCGAGGTTGTAAAGATCGCCGCCGACCTGAAGCCCTCGCCGCGCGGCGAGCTCGAGATTACCGACGTCAACAAGGTCTATCTCGAACGCGGCAAGCTCAGCGTCACCCGCATGGGCCGCGGCTTCGCCTGGCTCGATACCGGCACGCCCGACAGCCTGACGGAGGCCAGTTCCTTCGTGCAGGCGCTCGAGCACCGGCAAGGCTTCAAGATCGCCTGCCCCGAGGAGATCGCCTTCGAGAAGGGCTGGATCGACGCGGCACAGTTGCGCACGCTCGGCAAGGCCCTCGGCAAGAGCACCTACGGCCAGTACCTCCTACGCATCGCCGACACGCCCGGCTTCTGAGCCGGCGTCACGATGGCCGGCCGGGACCGCGCCGACACCACGGCGTCCCGCCGGCCTTGAGCCTGCCCCGCGAAGGCGCTACCCCGCTCCTGAATCATCCAGGAGAAGCGCCCCGATGCGGACCGACCAAGGCCAGCCAATCCTCCTCAGCGACTACCGGCCGCCCGACCACCTGATCGAGACGGTCGAGCTCGACATCGTCCTGCACCGCACCGCGACCCGGGTCCGCTCGCGCCTGCGCATCCGGCCCAACCCGGCCGGGCGTGCCGACGCGCCGCTGCGGCTCGACGGCGACGGGCTTGTGCCCCATGCGGTCTGGCTCGAGGGTACCGCCCTGCCGGTGACGGCCGACCTCGTGACGCCGGACCGATTGATGCTGGCCACGCCGCCGCGCCACGCCTTCACGCTCGAGGTCGAGACGCTGCTCGACCCCTCGGCCAATACCCAGCTGATGGGCCTTTACCGGTCCGGCTCGGCCTATTGCACGCAATGCGAGGCCGAGGGGTTCCGGCGCATCACCTATATGCTCGACCGGCCGGATGTCCTGGCGGTCTATACCACCCGGATCGAGGCCGACCGGCGGGATGCGCCCGTGCTGCTCGGCAACGGCAATTGCATCGAGGCCGGCCCCTGCCCTGACCCCGACCGGCATTATGCCGTCTGGCACGACCCGTTTCCAAAGCCCTGCTACCTGTTCGCGCTCGTTGGCGGTGCTCTCGACTGCCTGTCCGACAGCTTCACCACGGCGAGCGGCCGCATCGTGGAACTCGGCATCTACGTCGAGCCCGGCAAGACCGCCCAGGCCGTCTATGCGATGGACGCCCTGAAGCGCTCCATGCGCTGGGACGAGACGGCGTTCGGGCGCGAATACGACCTCGACGTCTTCAACATCGTGGCGGTGTCCGACTTCAACATGGGCGCCATGGAGAACAAGGGCCTCAACGTCTTCAACGACAAATACATTCTCGCTTCGCCCCGCACCGCCACCGATGGCGATTACGCCGGCATCGAAACGGTGATCGCGCACGAATATTTCCACAACTGGACCGGCAACCGCATCACCTGCCGCGACTGGTTCCAGCTGTGCCTGAAGGAAGGCCTGACGGTGTTCCGCGACCAGGAGTTTTCGGCCGACGAACGCTCCAGGGCCGTCAAGCGCATCGCCGACGTCCGCACGCTGCGGCTGCGCCAGTTCACCGAGGATGCCGGGCCCCTGGCCCATAACGTGCGGCCGAACCGCTACGTCGAGATCAACAATTTCTATACGGCGACCATCTATGAGAAAGGCGCCGAGATTATCCGCATGCTGCGGCACCTGATCGGCCGCACCGCTTTCGATCAGGGCATGACGCTGTATTTCGATCGTCACGACGGCACCGCCGCCACGATCGAACACTTCCTCAGCTGTTTCGCCGAAGCGTCGGGCCGCGATCTCACGGCCTTTGGGCGCTGGTACGATCAGGCCGGCACACCCGAGCTCCGGGTCTCAACCCAGTTCGATGCCGCCTCGAACAGTTTGGTGATCGATCTCGCCCAGATCACGGCGCCGACGCCGGGGCAACCCTCGAAGGGACCGATGGTGATCCCGATCGACTTCGGGCTTGTGGACCGGAACGGAGCGCCGGTCCGTCTCGACGGCATCACGGCCGACGGGCTGAGCGAGGCCGAGTTGCGCAGCGGCGTCATCGCTTTCGACACGCCCCAACGACGCATCGTGCTGCGGGGCCTCGACCATCCGGTGGTCCCGTCGCTGTTGCGGGGCTTCTCGGCGCCGGTGCGTTTGGTGACGGACCTGTCGGAAGCGGATCTCGCGACGTTGCTGGCCCATGACAGCGACAGTTTCAACCGCTGGCAGGCGGCCCAGACGCTTGCGACCCGTGTCCTGCTCGACGACACAGCGCGCATGCGACGCGGCGAAGCCGCGGCCCCGCTGCCGCCATCCCTGACGGCGGCCTTCGCGGCGGTGCTCGACGACCCGCAGGCCGATCCCGCTTTCGTGGCCCAGGTTCTGACCCTGCCGGGCGAAGCCGACCTCGCGCGCGACCTCGGGCAGGACGTCGACCCCGATGCCCTGCATGCCGCGCGCGAGGCCATGCGGCTCGGCCTCGGCCGCGCTCTTGGCAACAGCCTGCGGCGGCATGCAGCGGCCCCCGAGACCGCGGCGCCCTATTCACCTGCGTCCGCGGATGCCGGGCGGCGCGCCCTGCGCAACACCGCCCTGTCGCTGCTGGCGGCGGGTGCGCCCGAGGAAGGGCAGGCCCTGGCCGAGGCACGTTTCGCCGCGGCCGATAACATGACCGACCAACTCGCGGCCCTGGCGACCGCCTGCCTGGTGCCTGGACCGGGCCGGGAAGACATGTTGGCGCGCTTCCACGCATCGTTCGCGGACGAGCCGCTCGTCACCGACAAATGGCTCGCCTTGCAGGCGTCGATCCCGGAGCCGGGAACGCTCGACCGGGTGCGCCACTTGATGACGCATCCGGCTTTCTCGATGGGCACGCCCAACCGGATCTATGCGCTGATCGGCGGCTTCGCGGCCAACCAATCGCAGTTCAATCGTCGCGATGGCGCGGGCTACGCCTTCCTGGCCGAGATCGTGCTGGTGCTCGACGGCAAGAACCCACAGGTGGCGGCGCGCATGCTGAACGCGTTCCGCTTGTGGCGCACCATGGAGAGCACGCGCAGGACCCTGGCCGAGGCCGCCTTGCGGCGCATCACCCAGCAGACCTCCTTGTCGACCGATGTTGGCGACATCCTGACCCGGCTGCTCGCCAACTGACCGCCCGGTCTCCGGCTCACGAAGATGTGAGTCCCCTACGACACACTCTTGCCGAACCGGAACACCGGTCGCCGAAACCCCGAATCGGCGACCGGGAAACCTGGACAAAGCCTTAAAGCGGGACTCATATAGGCTCGATTCGAGGCTCGATGCGGCACATTGGCCTCGCTTCATCAGATGCAGGAGGCCGGTTGATGGCGCGTGCGAACGTGGCCTGTGGTTCTGCACGCGCGGGCTCCATGCAAGGGCTGGTCCGCAGCTTGCAGCCAGGAGCACAGGCCGGTCGCATCGCGACCATGGCGCCGAGGGCCGGCCGTCTCGTTCCCGCGGCGGCGTTGTTCTTCGTGCTCGCCTTTGCGATCGCATCCTTCGTGCAGATGATGCAGGCGCGCGAACGCACCAAGGCGGACGGGTTCGGCGATATGGAACTTATCGCCACCCTGGTGGCGAACGATCTCAACGCCGCCATCACGCAAGCGCCGGACCTCGACATCGCCGATACGCTGCAGCGCCATCTGCCATCGCGCACCCTGGCGGCCGGCCGACAGATCCTGGTGTCGGACCCCGCCGGCGCCATCGTGGCGGCGCTGCCGCCGCTCACCGGGCGCGAAACCCTGCCCGAGGCGCTCGGTCCCACCCAGGCCCTGACGATCTTCGCCGACAAGGCCGGCGTCATGCAGGTGACCCTGCCGGACGGCACCGAGGCGCTGGCCACGGTGCGGAGCCTGCACGGTCGTTTCGGCCAGGTGGCGCTGATCGACCCGATGTCGGGCCTGCTCGGCGACTGGTGGTCGGCCTCCTGCCGCACCATGACGCTGATCGCGGCCGCCGCCCTGATCCTGATGGGTCTCGCGGCCGCCTATTCCTGGCAGGCCCGGCAGGCCATGGCGGCCGAGGCGATCCATTCCCGCGTGCATGGCCGCATCGACACGGCCTTGAACCAGGGGCGCTGCGGCCTTTGGGACTGGGACCTCGCGCGCGGTCGCATCTATTGGTCGGAATCGATGTACGCCATCCTGGGCCTCAAGCCCGATTCCGAGTTCATCTCGTTTGGCGACCTCCTCGACCGGCTGCACCCCGACGACCGGGCGCTGCTCGATGTCGACAGCCTGTTGTCGAGCCACGTTCCGGATGTTCTCGACCATTCGTTCCGCCTGCTCAATGGCCAGGGCCTGTGGACGTGGCTGCGCATCCGCGCCGTTATCAAGCGCGACGAGGCCAAGCAGTCGCCGCATCTCGTCGGCATCGCGATCGACATCAGCGACGAAAAGCGCCAGGCCGAACAGACCCGCACCGCCAACGAACGGCTCAGCGAGGCCGTCGAGGGGCTGTCTGAGGCCTTCGTGCTGTGGGATGCCGACAACCGTCTCGTCACCTACAATTCGCGTTTCCTCAACCTGCACGCGCTCGAACCCCACCTCGCGCAGCCCGGCATGCTTTACAGCGAGATCATCGACCACTCGACGCCGCCCCCGGTGCGCGCCGCGATGCCCGGGCCCGACCGCACCGTGTCGGAGGGAAGCTCCTATGTGGCGCAGCTGGCTGACGGTCGCTGGTTGCAGATCAACGAGCGCCGCACCCGCGACGGCGGCTATGTGTCGGTCGGTACCGACATCACGGCGCTGAAGCGCCATGAAGAACAACTGATGGATTCCGAGCGACGCCTAATGGCCATGGTGGCGGACCTACGCCGCTCCCGTCAGACGCTCGAGCGGCAGGCGCTGCAGCTGACCGATCTGGCGCAGCGCCACGCCGAAAAGCAGCGCGAGGCGGAAGGCGCCAACCGCGCCAAATCCGAGTTCCTGGCCAACATGAGCCACGAGCTGCGGACGCCGCTGAACGCCATCATCGGCTTTGCGGAGATGATGAGCCAGCAGGTGCTCGGTCCCCTCGGCTCGACCCGCTACGTCGATTACGCGGTCGACATCCACGACAGTGGCCGGCGTCTGCTTGGCGTCATTTCGGACGTGCTGGAAATGTCCCGGCTCGAGGCCGGCCGGGTGGATCTCGATTATTCCTTGTTCGCCGTGAAGGGCGTCCTCGAAGACGCCATCAACCGCCACCGCGACAGCGCATCGGCGCGCGGTGTGTCGCTGACGCTCGAGGCGGATTCCGGCATCCTGGTTCGGGCCGATCGAATGGCGCTGAGCAAGGTGGTCCACAACCTGCTGGTCAATGCGATCCGGTTCACGCCCTCGCAGGGGCGGATCGTGGCCCGGGCCAGCTTGGCCGAACATGGCGTCGCGCTGGTGGTGGAGGACAATGGTGTCGGCATCGCACCGGCGGCCCTGACACGCCTGGGTCGCCCCTTCGAGCAGCCGGGTGCCACCCTGGTCGATGGCATGAAGGGGTCCGGCCTCGGTCTGGCGATCGTGCGTTCGATCATGGAGCTGCATGGCGGCGCGCTGTCGATCCAGTCGACGGTGGGCCACGGCACCAGCGTCACCGCCTCGATCCCGTCGGCCTTGCCGATCCGGAACGAGGTTCCCCATCAGAATTCGGCCGCCGCCTGATCGATCAGGCGGCGCCGCCCGGGCGCGCCGCCGCGATCCGGTCCATCAACATTTTGGCGGTCCAGGGCTTCGGCAGGAAGTCGATGCTGGTCGGCAGGCCGGCCATCACGTCGTCCCTGGTGCAGCCGGACGTCACCAGCACGAACTTTTCCGGCCAGCGCCGCGCAAAATCAGCTGCGAAATCGAGACCGTCGCACTCGCCCGGCACATTGACGTCGGCCAGAAGGGCGACGATGTTCTCGGCCCCCTGGTTGGCGTAGAGCGCCGCCGCATCGGCATTGCTGAAATCGACCACCTCGAAACCGGAGCGTTCGAGCGCGTCGACGGCCAGCAGGCGGTTCATCGGGTCGTCCTCGACCACGAGCACGATTGTCCTTGGCATGTGAGGCCTCCGATGTGTGCACGCAACGCGCGTCGCTGACCTTCGTTCCGCGCACCCGTAAACCTGGCGCTCACCGCGCCGAGGGATCGTCCGCCGAGACGCTTGTCAGGGCGGAAACATCGGCCCTATCTTCGAGCGCGGCGCAGGCTGCCGCAAAGGACAACTGGATGAGCGACTTGAAGATCGTTCCGGATGAAGCTGCGCCCCCTCGCGCCGCCCTCCCGGTTCCGGCCAGCGAGGCGACGTTCACGCGCCGCGACCTCGACCTGATCAAGCGCGACCTGATCACGGTGCGGAAGGACTACCACGACATCCGCAACAACCTCGTGGTGCTGACGCACCAGCACAGTTCGGCGCCGACCCGGTCGTTTTTCCTGCTGTTCGGCCTGCTGTGGCTTCTGGTGCTGACCGCTCTGCTGTTGTTCCAGCCTCAATTGGCCCGAGCCGGCGCGCAAATCCTTGCGCTTCTGACGCATGGCTCCGCCCCGTAGGCGAAGGCTACTCGGTCGCCGAGGCGTTGGAACAAAAAAAGAGCCGCCCGAAGGCGGCCCAAGTCTAGGGAGGAAACGCCCAAAAGGGCAGTGACGCCGGAGCGCCACACCACAGTCTAGTCGCGGGAGCTACGAAAACACAAATGATGTTTTTGCATAGCTGGGCATCCCTCCTGGCCGAAAACACAGCAGCGGCGTGCCGGTCTCTTCCCGCCCGGGCAGCTTTGGCATGACGATGGCGGCCCTGGTGCTGCTGGCGCTCGCCACCGGCATCTTCATCGCGGCGGCCACGACCGCAAAGGCCTGGGCCCTGTCGCCGGGGCTTGGCCTGCTGGTGCTGACGCTCGCTCTTTATTCCACCGGCAACCTCGTCATGCTGCGCCTGATCCGGCGTCTCGGCATGGCGACGGCCTTCAGCCTGTCGGCCGTGTTCCAACTCGTGGCCGTCAGCCTTGTGGGCGTGCTGGTTTACGGCGAGCGCATGTCGATCCTGCAAGGGGCCGGCGTGGTACTGGCGATCGTCGCCACGGTTCTGATCAGCTTCGCCCCAGCGATGCCATGAAGCGGCTTGGCAACCGTTCGGCCTAGCCCCGCGTTCACCCGGCATAGCTTCAGGGTGTGATCGGTGGTGCCATGAACCAAACGCGAAAAGCCGCCTGGGCTGCCGGCATGGCGCTCTGTTGTCTGGCCGTCCCTGCGGCCGCGCAGGACGGTCATCATCGTGGCGCGCGGCTGGTGGCACAACCGACCGCGCCGATGCCCGCATATCGCGGCCTGACCGTGACCCGTCCTCCGGTCGTCCCGCGGGACGATGAGGAAATTTACCAGGACGGGCCGACGCGCTACAACAACATCCGTGATTTCTCGCCGTCGCCCTATGTGACGAGCGGCGTGCAGTTTCCCTACGGCCTCGATGGCGTCGGCGGCTACGGCAACGACCTTGGGCCGAGCGGCGGGGACGATACGGCGCTTTACGACCGGGGGTCCGTCAACCGCTGGTAGAACGCGAAAAAGCGGCGGGCCTGTCTTTGGACCCGCCGCTTGCACCTGTCCGCACGTGTCTCGCGGGCGATCAGGTGAGTTCCTTGGTCAGAGCCCGGCCAGATACTGGGTGGGGTCGACAGGGGTTGAGCCCTTGCGGAGCTCGAAGTGTAGCTGGGGTGACGACACGTTGCCGGACTGGCCCGACTTGGCGATCTGCTGGCCGCGCTTGACCGTTTCGCCGCGCTTCACGTCGATTTCGCCATTGTTGGCATAGGCCGACACATAGCCGTTGGGGTGGCGGATCAGCACGAGATTGCCGTAGCCCTTGAGCTCGCTCCCCGCATAGGCCACGACGCCACCTTCGGCCGCCTTCACGGCCGTGCCTTCCGGCACCGCAATGTTGATGCCGTCGTTGCCGCCCGAACCGCCCTTGAAGCCCTGGATGATGCGGCCCCGTGCCGGCCAGCGGAATTCCGGGTTGTTCTCGGCCGTAGCCGCAGGAGCGGCGCTTGGCGCAGGAGCGGGATCGACGGCCGGGGCTGCCGCAGGCGCCACCGGGACGGCGGCCGCCGCCGTGGCGACCTTCATGGCCTTCGCGGCAGGGACCGGAGCCGCGACCGGCTCAGCCTTGGCAACCTGAGGCGCCGTTGCCGCAACGGCGGCCTTGCCGACGGGGAGCTTACCCAAGGGGTGCGGCTGCAGCGATGCGGTCGTGACCGGCGTCGACTTGGCCGCAACGGTCTTGCTGGACGATGGCTGACCCGATGCCTTGGAGACCGGCGTGGTTTCGGCCATGTTCTTGGCGGCGCGCGGCGTTGCGACGGCCGCCACATGGGTGGTCGGCGTGGTGGCCCGGGCCGGCACCGCTTCGGCTTTCCGCACCGGCGCGCTGGCCTGAGGGGCGGCTTCCGTCATGCGGGGCGCCACGGCCTCGCGGCCTGATGCTGTATAAATCGGAATGGTGATCTGCGTGCCGGGACGCACCTCGGCGGCACTGTGCAGGCCATTGACCTGCAGCAGCGCGGTCGTGGGCACACCATAGCGCTTGCCGATGATCTCGGCGGATTCGCCATCCGCGACCTGGATCGGCGTGCCGCCGGCCGACGACCAGCCGCCGAACGAGGCCCCGCTGGCCATACGGGTCGGGCCGCGATCGATCGACCCTGTGGTTTCGCTCGACACCGGCGCCCGGAACGCGGGTCGCGACGGGGCCAGCGAGGCCACCGACACGGCGCTTGGAGCCAGGGCCGTGCTGGTCACCGGCGGCATGCGACCGGCCGGGATCACGTCACGGGCCGCCACATGCCGGCGCTGCGCCATCGGGGCGTCGTTCGAGGCCGACGAGAACGGATTGCCGAAGGGGTCGCCGAGGCGCGTCGCATCGGCCGAGCAGCCGCTCATCAGGGCCGCCAGAGCACCGGCTGCGCAAACATTCAGCGCAACGCGGTGTCGACCGGTCAACAATACCTTACTCATCGGATCCGCACCCGCACCAGAACCCTTGCATGGATTGAAGTAAACAGGGGCCCGGTTAAGGGACGGTTTAAGATGAATCGATTTTCGCAAAGTCGACGCAACAGGGCCGAACGTGTAAACAAGTCGTTTACGGTTGGACACCCGAAGCCGCCACCACGCCTGGGCGCAGCGGGGCGAGACGGGCCGGCCCAAGCACCACCTGACGCAGGATGCCGTCGGTTTGCCGCTCACCGCGCACCAGGACCTGATCGCCAGGGCGGGGACCGGTCGCGTCCCGCCGCGCGTAAAGGATCGTCCCCGCGGGCGCCACGCTGGCCCAAAGTCGCGGCGGCAGGGGATCGACGCTGCCAACCAGCAGGATGCGATCGTAGAGGCCGTCGTGATCGGCCGCGAGGCCGTCGGCACAGATGAGCGCGATATTGCTGAGGCCCATCCGATCGAACCGCGACCGCGCCGCCGTCACCAGGGAAGGCAGGCGCTCGAACCCCACCACACTGGCGACGAGGCCCGACAACACGGCCGTCAGGTACCCGGCCCCCACACCCACCACGGCGACGCGGTGGTGGGCCGCCAAACGCGCCCCCACCAGCATGCGCGCCACGAAGAACGGCTCGGGCACGCTCTGGCCCCGCTCGGCCGGCAGGTCGATGGGCTTGAGCGCCAGATCCGCATAGCGTTCGGCCACGAAACCCGCGCGTGGCACCGCCTCAATGGCCCGCAGCACCGCGAGGTCGCGGATGCCCCGTTCGCGCAAGCCCAGCAGAAAGGCCGCCCGGGCCTCGAAGGCGGGGAGCGTCGCGGCCGTAGGCGCCGCCGCGTCATCGGGGCCCTGGCTCAGGCGAAGCCCTGTGCCAGGGCCTTGCGGCTGGCTTCGTCGGTCAGGTCGAGCCGCAGCGGCGTCACGGAGATCTTCTTCTCGGCCAGGGCATAAAGGTCGGTGCCTTCGGCCGGCACGTGCTTGCCCTTGGCGAAAGCCACCCAGTAATACGGGTTGCCGCGACCATCCTCGCGCGCCTCGACGCGCATCAGTTCGGTGTCGCGCTTGCCCTGCCGGGTCACGGCGACCCCCTGCACGGCGTCGGCCGGACAATCGGGGAAGTTGATGTTCACCAGGGTTTCGCGCGGCAGGCGCTGATCGAGAACCTTGCGGATCACCGCCGCCGCATGGGCTTCGGCGCAGCCCCAATGGATGTTCTTACGGCCCGACTCGGGCCCATAGGCCTGGCTCAGCGCGATCGACGGCACGCCCAGCAACGTCCCCTCCATGGCGGCCGCGATAGTCCCCGAATAGGTCACGTCTTCGGCGACGTTCTGACCCCGATTGATGCCGGACAACACGAGGTCGGGCCGCCGGTCGGCCAGGATCGAGCGGAGGCCCATGATGACGCAATCGGTCGGGGTACCCTTGATGGCATAACGCGCGTCGCCGAGTTCACGCAGCCGCAACGGATCGTTCAGCGACAAGGAATGCGCGACGCCCGACTGATCGGTTTCGGGCGCCACCACGATGACGTCGTTGCTGATCGCACGCGCGATGCGTTCCAGCACCGCGAGGCCAGGCGCATGAATGCCGTCGTCATTGGTGATGAGGATGCGCATGGAAACTCCCGTCAGGCCGGCCGGATGGCGTCGAGCCCGCCCATATAGGGCCGGAGCGGCTCCGGGACCGTGACGGAGCCGTCGGCGTTCTGGTAATTTTCAAGCACCGCCACCAGCGTGCGGCCGACCGCGAGACCGGAGCCATTCAGCGTGTGGAGGTAGCGGGTCGACTTGGCGCCTGTGGGACGGTAGCGCGCGTCCATGCGACGGGCCTGGAAGTCGCCGCAGACCGAGCAGGATGAGATTTCGCGGTAGCGTCCCTGCCCTGGCAGCCAGACCTCGAGGTCGTAGGTCTTCTGCGCTCCGAACCCCATGTCGCCGCTGCACAGCAGCATCACCCTGTAGGGCAGCCCAAGCGCCTTCAGCACGGCCTCGGCGCAGCCGGTCATGCGTTCATGCTCGGCCGCGGACGTCTCGGGCGTGGTGATGGACACCATCTCGACCTTGGAAAACTGGTGCTGGCGGATCATGCCGCGCGTGTCGCGGCCGGCCGAACCGGCTTCCGACCGGAAGCACGGCGTCAAAGCGGTGAAGCGCAGCGGCAGCACCGCTTCCTCGACGATTCCCTCGCGCACCAGATTGGTCAGCGGCACTTCGGCGGTCGGGATCAGCCAGAATTCATTGCCGACGCGGAACAGGTCGTCCTTGAACTTCGGCAGCTGGTTGGTGCCGAAGGCGGCGGCATCGCGCACCAGCAACGGCGGGTTCACCTCGAGATAGCCGTGCTGGTCGGTCTGCAGGTCCAGCATAAACTGGCCGATGGCGCGCTCGAGCCGTGCCAGCGCGCCCTTCAACACCACGAAGCGGGAGCCAGACAATCGGGACGCGGCCTCGAAGTCCATCAGGCCGAGCGCCTCGCCGATGGTGAAATGCTCTTGGGGGGCGAACGCGCCGAACTCACGCGGCGCACCGACACGGCGCAGCTCGACGTTGTCGTGCTCGTCGCGGCCGGCCGGCACGTCGGCCAGCGGTGTGTTTGGGATCTCCGACAAGGCCTGATGCAGGGCCGCGACGCCCTCGCGTTCGGCGGCCTCGAGCGCCGGCGCCTCGGCCTTCAAGGCCGCGACCTCGGCCTTCAGGCGCTCGGCCTCTGCCATGTCCTTGCGGCCCATCGCCTGGCCGATGGCCTTGGCGGCCTGGTTGCGCCGCTCCTGCGAGGCTTGCGACGCCGCGATGGCGGCCCGTCGCCGGTCATCAAGGCCGATCAGCGTATCGGCCAGGGGGGGCAGACCCCGCGACGCGCGGCCGGCATCGAAGGCCGCCGCGGCGTCGCGTATCCACCGGATGTCGTACATGAGCTGAAAGCCTTGCGGATTGGCCCGCTCAGGTCGACGGGGAGGCCGCCTTGCGCGCGCGTCGCTTCTCGATCATGGCCACAGCCACGACGGCGCCTTCGTAGAGAAGCAGCATGGGCAGCGCAAGCGCCAGCATCGAGATCGCATCGGGCGGCGTCAGCACGGCTGAAACCACGGCGACGAGCACGATCGCATAACGGCGCTTGGCCCTGAGAAACGCCACATCGACGACGCCGATCTGGCCGAGCAGGGTCAGGATCACCGGTAGCTGAAACGCCACCCCAAAGGCGAAGATCAGCGACTCAATGAGAGACAGATATTCGCTGACCTTGGGCAGCAGCTCGATCGTCGCCTCGCCGGGCTGGCCGAGCTGCTGCATCGACACCGAGAAGCGGATCAACATTGGCAGCACGACGAAATACACCAGCGCGCCGCCGGCCACGAAAAACACGGGCGTCGCCACCAGATAAGGCACGAAAGCCTTCTTCTCGTGCCGGTAAAGGCCTGGCGCCACGAACATGTAGATCTGGCTGGCGATAACCGGAAAGGCGATCACGGCGGCCCCGAACATCGACAGCTTCATGTTGGTGAAGAACTGTTCGAGGAAATGGGTGGCGATCAGCTTGGCGTTGGCGGCCCCGACCACATCCACGAAGGGATAGATCAGGATGTTGTAGAGATGCCGGGAAAAATAGAAGCAGAACACGAAAGCGACCAGAAAGGCCGCAACTGCCTTGATGAGCCGCGAGCGCAGTTCGACCAGATGTTCGAGGAGGGGCGCCTTGCTGGCCTCGATGGCATCGGCGTCGGCCTGGGTGGTGCTCATCGGCTCAGCGCCTCGTGCGGCATGGTTCTGCGAGCCCGGACCAAGCGCTGCCGCGTGGCGATCGCCTGACCGGTCAGGTCGGCCGTGCGCTCGCTGTTCATACGGGCGAAGCGGCTGCGATGCGGCTTGACGAACAGCTTGCGCTTGCGCCTGTCGTCCAGCGGCGCGGGTGTGGCCACGGGCGTGTCCTCCCCGGCCACGGGGGCGATCCCCTCGGCCAGCAGCGTCGGTTCCGCGGCGGCATCGGCTTCGGCTTCGGCCAGCATAGCCTCGGGAACGGCCGGCAGATCGAAATGCGAGGCTGGCGACACAACGGCAGCGTCGGTATCGACGCTGCCGATCGCACTCTCGACCGTGGTCTTCAAACTCGACACTTCGGCCTGGATGTCAGCCACGGGATTGAAGTGGCTGGTCTTCTCCAGGTCCTTCAGTTCGCGGCGGATGTCCTCGATCTCGGCATCCTTGATGGCGTCCATGAACTGGCCCTGGAACTCCGCCGACATGCGGCGGAGCTTGCCCACGGCCTGCCCGATCTGCCGCATCACGCGCGGCAGTTCCTTCGGACCGATCACGATCAAAGCCAGGACGGCGACGATCAGCAGCTTGCTGGTATCGATGTCGAACATGGGGTCGCGAACGGCACCGGGTCAGATGGACGGAGAAAAGCCGGTTGCGGCGGGGATCGCCGAACCGGCTCGAGACTGGAACCGCCTGGACTGCAGGCCGATCAACCGACGCGGCGGCTATCCACCGGAGCGTCGACCGGTGCGGTGCGGTGATCGATGGTGCGCAGCGGGTCGGCCGGACGGGTGGTGTCCACCGGCGTCACGCGGGGCGCCTCGGCCACATCGTCGTCGGCCATGCCCTTCTTGAAGGATTTGATGCCTTTGGCGAAGTCACCCATGATGTCGGAGACCTTGCCCTTGCCACCGAACAGCAGCAGCAGGATGCCGCCGACGATGATCCAGTGCCACATGCTCATGCCGCCCATGACAGCCACTCCATGCAATCGTGCCTGACGCGTTCCGAGCGTCCTTCTGGCTTAGACCGTAGGCGCTGACCTCGGCAAAAACAAGATCGCGGCTCCTGTGCCCACCGGCGATTGCGTTTGCACCCGGGTGGCGGTGCTTATGTCTCACCCGATCCCGTCATTGCGAGCGGAGCCAAGCGATCCAGGACCCAGCGCCGCCTGGATTGCCGCGGCAACTGCGTTGCCTCGCAAGGACGGCAGGAGGTTTCTCGGTCTCGGTGTCTCCTCTGACGGACCGCGCATCAATTCTTACAGCCGATACTTGATCTGGTCGGTCCAGAAACGCTCGAGCCGTGCCAGCGACACATTGAGGGCCTGGAACTCTTCGAGGCTGATGCCGCCGATCTGCTCCACCGTCATGACGTGCTTCTCGTACAAGGCCGCCACGATGTCATGCACCTCCTTGCCCTTCTCGGTCAGGCTGATGCGCACGGAACGGCGGTCGATCCGCGAGCGGGCGTGGTGCAGGAAGCCGAGCTCGACGAGCTTCTTGACGTTGTAGGAAACGTTGGAGCCGAGGTAATAGCCCCGGGTGCGCAACTCGCCCGCCGTCAGCTCCTTGTCGCCGATGTTGTAGAGCAGCAGCGCCTGCACCGAGTTGATGTCGCTGCGGGTCTTGCGGTCGAACTCGTCCTTGATGACGTCGAGCAGGCGGCGATGCAGCCGCTCCACCATGGTGAGGCATTCGAGATAAACCGGGCGCACGTCCTTGACGCGGCTCGAGCGGCTTGTGGCGTCCGGTGCGATCTTGGCTGCGGTGTTCATGGCGGGCCTTCCGGGTCGGGGAGCGCCTGCATCATGCGGCGCCTGTCATGGGAAGACCCTACCCACGCCTCGTGAATGCGGCTCTAAAAAATAGAATGAATGCGTTTTTTACGAGATGTCCACAGCGCAAGGTAAACCAACACTGTCAAATCGAGGGCTTAGCCGGCCCACTTGACCGTTCATGGCTTGGCAACCTTGCCGCTTTCCACAGCCTTCATCATCGCAACACTTGCAGGACCGAATCAATACTCCGCGGCGACGTTGCGGGCCCGCTGGCTCCGCCGCGGCCATGGCTCAGCGCGCCAGCATCACGCTGACGCAAGCTTCGCACGCGAGTGTCACGACGCGTTCCGGCCGTGACTGCCGACCGGACCCCCTATGGATCCGGCATGACCCCTCCCCCGAAGCCCGCCAAACCCGAACGCCGCAGCGCGCGCGACATCGGCTTCGCGCTGGTGATCGTGGTGATCCTGTCGATCTTCTTTCTGCCGATCCCGGCCTTCATGATCGACCTGGGGCTGGCCTTCTCGATCGCCTTGTCGGTGCTGATCCTGATGGTGGCGCTGTGGATCGAGAGGCCGCTCGACTTCTCGGCCTTCCCCACCGTGCTGCTGATGGCGACGCTGACCCGTCTGGCGCTCAACATCGCCACGACGCGCCTGATCCTGGCGCATGGCTCGGAGGGCGAGACGGCAGCCGGCTACATCATCGGCGGCTTTTCGCGCCTCGTGATGAGCGGCGATTTCGTGATCGGCCTGATCGTCTTCGCCATCCTGCTGACCATCAATTTCGTGGTTATCACCAAGGGCGCCACCCGCATCGCCGAGGTGGGGGCCCGCTTCACGCTCGACGCCATTCCGGGCAAGCAGATGGCCATCGACGCCGACCTGTCGTCCGGCCTTATCAACGACAAGGAAGCGCAGCGCCGCCGCCGCGAGCTCGAGGAAGAGTCCTCGTTCTTCGGCTCCATGGACGGCGCCTCGAAGTTCGTGCGCGGCGACGCGGTGGCGGGCCTCATCATCCTGGCCGTGAACATCTTCGGCGGCATCATCATCGGTGTCACCCGGCACGGGATGGAGCTCGGCAAGGCGGCCGACGTCTTCGCCAAGCTTTCCGTCGGCGACGGCCTGGTGTCGCAGATCCCGGCCCTCATCGTGTCGCTCGGCGCGGCGCTGCTGGTGTCGAAGGGCGGCACCCGCGGCTCGACCGACAAGGCGGTGCTGGACCAGCTCAGCAACTTTCCGCGCGCGCTCTTCGTGGCGGCGGTGTTGTTGTTCCTGCTGGCCTTCGTGCCCGGCCTGCCGTTCTTCCCCTTCGCGCTGCTGGGCGGCGGCATGCTGTTCGTGGCCTATACGATCCCGAGAAAGCTGCTGGCCCAGAAGGCAGTCGACGCCCAGAAGGCCGCCGACGCCGAGAAGAAGACCACCGCCGAAGCCAAGGACTCGGTCAAGGACATCCTGAAGACCGCCGAGATCGAGCTCTGCATCGGCAAGCAGCTGGCCGCCAAGATGCTCGGCGCCCGCGACGAGCTCGGCAACCGCGTCATCAAGATGCGCCGCAAATTCGCGCGGCAATACGGCTTCGTGGTGCCGGACATCAAGGTCACCGAGTCGATCGACATCAACCCGAAGCTCTACCAGATCAAGATCCACGGCACCGTCGTGGCGTCGTTCGAGATGCGGATCAACGAGGTGTTGGTCATCACCGGCGACCGGCCGAAGCCGGGGGTGCCCTGTACCGACGTGCGCGAACCTGCCTTCGGCATGAAGGCCGTCTGGGTGTCCGAAGCCTTCGTGGGCGAGTTGAAGCGGCAGAACCTGCAGGCCGTCGACACCCTGTCGGTGGTGCTGACCCACGTCAGCGAGGTGATCCGCAACAACCTCAGCCAGCTCTTGTCCTACAAGGACATGCGGGCACTGTTCGACCGGCTCGAGCCCGAATACAAGAAGCTCGTCGACGATATCTGCCCGTCGCAGATTTCTTATTCGGGGCTGCAGGCGGTGTTGAAGCTGCTGCTGGCCGAGCGGGTGTCGATCCGCAACCTGCACCTGATCCTCGAATCGATCGCCGAGATCGTGCCGCATGCCCGGCGGTCCGAACAGGTGGTCGAGCATGTGCGGATGCGCATCTCGCAGCAGATCTGCGGCGACCTGTCGGACAGCGGCGCCCTGAAGGTGCTGCGGCTCGGCAACCGATGGGACCTCGCCTTCCACCAAAGCCTCAAGCGCGACGGCAAGGGCGAGGTGGTGGAGTTCGAGCTCGACCCGCGCATGGTGGAACAGTTCGGCGCCGAAGCCCAGAACGCCATCAAAGACCGCATGGACCAGGGCCACCAGTTCGTGTTGATCGCGGCCCCGGAGGTACGCACCTATGTCCGGATGATCGTCGAGCGCATGTTCGCGACCCTGCCGGTGTTGTCGCATCTGGAGATCGCCCGAGGCGTGGAGATGAAGGCGCTAGGCTCCATCTCGTGACCGGACAGGCCTCCGACCTCGATCTCGTGGCCTTCCTGATCTTTTGCCGGGTCGGGGCCTGCCTGCTGCTCATGCCGGGCTATTCGTCGAGCCGCATTCCGATACAGGTGCGGCTCTTCGTGGCGGTGTCGCTCAGTTTGACGCTGGCGCCGCTCTCCTTCGACACGCTGCAGGGCGCCATCCAAAGCGTGACGCCGCTCGGCCTGCTGCGGGTGTTCGGGTCGGAACTGCTGATCGGCATCACGATCGGCCTGATGGGGCGCTTCTTCTTCATCGCGCTCGAGGCCATCGGCATGGCGGTGGCGATGTCGATCGGCATCACCCAGAACCTCGGCGTGCCGATCAACGAAGACGAGCCGCTGCCGGCCGTGACGACGCTCATCACCTTGTCGGCGACGCTGATGATCTTTCTCACCGACCAGCACCTCGAGGTGCTGCGCGCCATCGCGGCCAGCTACGGCAGTTTGCCGGTGAGCGACGGCTTCACGGCGCAATTCGCCCTGAACCAGCTCGGCGGCAAGGCGACGCTCGCCTTCACGCTGGCGCTGCGACTCGGCACGCCGTTTCTGATCCTGGCGCTCGTGATGAATTTCGGCATCGGGCTTGCGAGCCGGCTGGTACCCAACGTGCAGACCTTCTTCCTGGCCTCGCCGATCGTGCTGATGCTCGGGCTGGTGCTGCTGTATCTCACCATGCCGACCCTGCTGCGCTTGTTCACCGACGCCTTCAGCCGGTTCCTGGTGTCCGGATGAGCGATCGCCTGAAATCCATGCAGCGCATCGTCGCCATGCAGGCGCAGCGCAAGCGGCTGGCCGAATGGAAGCTGATCGAGATCGAAAACCGCAAGGCCGCCCTCGTGACCGCCCGCACCGCGCTCGGCGATTTCGTCGAAACGGAAAGCCTGGTGGGGCCGCTGGCGGTGCTGGCCCTGCGGCAGACGCGACGCCTGGCCGAGCGCGAAGCCGACACCGGCATCGAGCGCGACCGGCAACGCGGCGAGGTGCAGGCGGCCGAGCGGCGCCACCGGCTGGCCGAACGCATCACCGAGACGGTGGCGGCCGAAGACCGGGTGGTCGAAGACCGGCGCAGCCTCGAAGTGCTCATCGAGGGTGCCGTGGCGCGGCAGCAGGCCGAGGAGGGGGGCGTCAACCGCATCGACCAACAAAGCATCGCGGATGACGAAGCAAGTACGATACGGTCGTAGGCGCGGCACTTTCCGACCCTCCTGTTTACGCTGTATGAATTGGGTGCCTAATCTCTGTCTGCGACGCGTGATGATAGATGACCAACAGCATCGTTCCAGACAGCTCGGTCTCGACGAGCCGCCCGCAAGCTCCAGGGAGAAACGTCTGGAAGATCGGTTTCATCGCACTGATTGGCGTTATCCTGACGACCGCCCTAAGCGCAGTGTGGCTTTTTAGCGGGTTGTCTGATGCGGAATCTCACGGTGAAGCCATGCTGACCGATTTTGCCAAGTTGGGAGCCGCGGCAGATCGGCCAAGCCTTTTCCCATCGCCTTATGTGAGCCGAGCCAAGCTCGAAGACCTCGAGGTCAAGATCCAAAAGACTGGCCCGATCAGCATGGAAAGCAGGTCCTGCGTCTCCGTTCTCAAACAGGTGAACGGATGCGGCTTTCGGTATTTCCAGTGTGCCTACCAGGGAAAGGTCGCTGATGGCAGGTTTAATGCCACCATAGCGTTCTGCCCGGCCGGTCTCTCTGCGCCGCTTAGCATGATCAATCTATTCTGGAACGCAACAATAGACCATGAACTTTCTATCGGTCGGCCAACATCGAAGAACTCGACATTGTAGATTGTATGTTCATGGTTTAAAACCAAAATACAATCAGTCGTTTGCCGCCGGTCTGGCCACGATTTAAAGGAGCGACGCATCCTAGCACATCTTGTGTGTCAACGGATGTCAGCGGATGAACCATACCCAGGAAGCTCAGGCGGAGTAGACCCCAGTTCGCCTGATCGGGCTGCTGACCAAAAAGAGCGTCAGGGCCCGTCAGACCTGAAAGAGCCCGACAGGCCCTCACGGGAGCGGCAAGCCTGCCGAAAGCTTGAAGCGCCAGGGTAGTGGCAGCCTCGCCCAGCGCGAGCAAGCCCACCGAGGATCGCCGCTTCCCCCGTGTCCATCGCACCGCCCTCAGACATCGTCCTCGACGTCGCCCAGGCCGCGGACCCGACCCGGGTGCAGGCGGCGGCCGCCAAGCTCGCCAGCATGGCCGGCACGGCCGCGAGCGACATCGATTTCGCTTCCGTGCTGCAGGCGCGATCGCGGCCGATCCTGAACGGAAGCGACCAGGCTTCCCGCCAGGCACCCGAGATCACACGCGGCCACCAGATGCACGCGGCGCCCGGCTCGACCTACCAGAAGTTCGAGGCCGTGGTGCTGCAGAACTTCATCCAGGAGGTTCTGCCGAAGAACACCGAATTGTTCGGCGACGCCTTTTCAGGCGATGCCTACCGGTCGATGCTGGCCGAGCAGATCGCCGCCCAGGTGGCCAAGAGCGGCCGCCTCGGCATCGCGCAGACCATCGAGAAGAAGGAAGCGTCGCTGCACCCCGCAGCCGCCCCAAGCGTCCCCGATCCGGCCGCCACCCTGCCGGCCGACCCCGCCGCAACCCTCCTGTCCCAACTGCCGCGCGGCTAGCCGCGCCAGATCAAGGCCCCCACCCATGTCCGCGCGTCCGGCCCCCAACGACCCTTCCGCCGCCAACGGCACCTTCAGCTTCGCGGCCTTTCTGGCCGTGGCCGAGCGGCTCGAGGCGGTGCTCGACCACGAAACCGAGTCGCTGCGCCGCAACCGCCCTTGCGACCTGATCGACACCTGCGGCCGCAAGCGCCAGAGCCTGCTCGAACTGAGCCGCTTCATGCCGCGCCTCACCAGCGTTGCCGAACGCGAAGGGGCGCGCGGCCGGCTGGGACGGCTCGAGGCCAAGCTCGAAACCAACCGTCAGGTGCTCGACGTGCGCATCGGCGCCGTGCGCCAGGTGGCCGACATCATCTCGCGCACCTTGCGGGACGCCGAGTCGGACGGCACCTACTCCATGGCGGCCGGACGCGCGTGAAGATCTTCCTGGTCGGCCTCTGGCTGACACTCGTGGCGCTCGGGTCGACCTATGGCGCCAGCCTGATGGGTTCGAATGCCGGCAAGGCCGAGGCGCATGCCGACACGGCGGCGCTGCATCACGAAAAAACCCGCAACATCAACGTGCCGGTGATCGTCGACGGGGCACTTCAGGGCTATGTGGGCATGCAGTTCACCTATGTGGTGGACAGCGCCGTGCTGAAGACCGTGAGCGTGCCGCCGGAGCCCTACCTGATGGATGCCGCCTTCAACGACGTCTACATGGACAAGACGACCGATTTCAACCATCTGGACCGCATGGACATGCCGGCCTTCACCAAGCTGCTGGTGGAGCAGACGAACGCACGCCTCGGCGCAGCGTTGATCAAGGACGTGCTGGTCGAGTCGTTCAACTACACGCCGAAGAACGTCCAGGATTGAGGGTGGCGATCAAGCCAGCCCGCGCCGCGGGTGCGTCACCGGCCGAGGGAGCCGCACGGTGAAGATTGGCCGCATGACATGGGTAGGCTTCGGCCTCGCCCTGATCGGATGGGTGCTCCTCGTCACCGGCCTCGTGGCTGGCGAAACCGTGTTCCGGGGCGGCACCCTGGTGGACGTCCTGGCGTGGCGCGGCGATGTTGTGACGCTGGCGCAGACGCTGATCGGCACGGGGTTCGGGGTCGCGATCGTCGGGGCGTTGCGGGCCGGCTTCGGCGCCTTGACGCGCTTCTTCGATGCGGTGCTGCAGCGCTCCGCCGCGCCGCGCGGCCGGGGCGCTGCCACGCTCGAGCCTGAGCCGGTCGTGGCCGAGCCCGTCATGACGCCGCCCGAGCCCCACGCCCCCCGGGCCCCCGAGATCATCACCGTCACCCCCACGGTCATCGCACCGGAGCGCATGGCGACCGACCGGCAGCAACCGCCCGAGCGCCCGAAGCCGGCGCGCACCAAGGACCGCAATTACCTGATCCTGCCGGACGGCTCCGTCGAGGTGGAGACCATGTTCGGCACCCGCGTCTTCGCCACACTCGACGAAGCGAAGGATTTCATCCGCTGAGCGGGATGAAGGAGAGGCCGCAGGTTTCGCCGCGCTAACGGGGCAGCTTGTAGAACTTGCGCCGCATGTCGGCCGCGATCGTGCGGCTGCGGGGCGTTTCCTCGTAGGGCACGAAATGGATGCCCACCTCGTCGGCGCGCCGCCACGAGAGTTCCGCCCGCAGCAATTGCCCGGACTGGTCGTCGTAGACCTGGAAGCGGTCCGGCATCGCGACGCCGATCGGCAGCCGCAGGCGCATGCCGGTGTCCGACAGGTCGTGCACAAGGCATTCGGTCACGAAGAGATCCGCCGCATCGACGATCTTGCCGGACCGCAGGCGGGTGCGGCGCCGCGGTGCTTCGCGGCGGTCGTCACCCGCGCGCGCAGGCGTGGCGGCGGGCTTGCGGTCGATCAACACCGTATAGGTGAAGCCGCAGGCCGCGGCGGCATCGCCCTCGACCCGGATGGCGTCGATGATCGGCGCCACGCCGGCGCGCGCCGGGCGTGCCGTCATCGCGGCCTCGCGGCGCGACCGGAGCCCCGACGCAGCGGCAGCACCGGCAGCCGACGGGCGGCGCGGGGCAGAAGGGCGTCGCTCAGCGCCTTCTTAAGGCGCCGCCGCCGCTCGGCCGGCTCTGGGCATTCCGGGTCGAACACCACGGCCACCACCTCGACGGCCTGTTCCATGGCGCGCAGCGTCAGGTTGAAGAACACGCAAACGTCGCGATGATTGAACTCCATGCCGAGCGTGACGCTCGGCATGTCGCCCCAGGCCATGTCGACCCAGGCGTTCCACCCGAAAGTGATGGTGCCTTCCTTGAAGAAGAGCTCCGTCGAGGATTGCAGGAGGTCTTCGATCGCCGCGTGGCGATCGAAGCGGATGAAGCTGACCAGATCGACGAGGTCGATCGCGTGCAGTTCCTCGAGCACATCCCTAAGGCCGTCGGCGATAAGCCGGGCGTAGGCGTTCTGTTCGTTTTCAACAAGAAAGGTCAACGCAGTACCGCCTGAGGTCGTGGCGCCGGCCTGCCGGCCGCCCGGGACTGGATGTAATGAATGATCTCGGCCACCGCCTTGTAGAACTCCGGCGGAATGACCTGGGCAACCTCGACATGGTCGTACATCGACCTTGCCAGGAGCTTGTTCTCGATCACGGCGACGCCACATTCTTCCGCGATTTCGCGGATTTTCAGCGCCACGAGATCCTTGCCCTTGGCCACCACGACCGGCGCCCCACCCTCGGCCCGCACATAGCGCAGCGCGATGGCGAAATGGGTCGGGTTGGCGATCACCACCGTGGCGCGCGGCACGTCGGCCATCATGCGCCGGCGCGACCGGTCGAGCTGGAGCGAGCGCCGCTTGGCCTTGAGGATGGGGTCGCCCTCGGCCTGCCGCATCTCGTCCTTGACCTCCTGACGCGTCATGCGCTGGCGCTTGCGCCAGCTCGTCTTGGTCCACAGAAAATCCAGCACCGCAATCACCCCGAAGGCGGTGGCGACGCCGGCCAGCAGCCGGGTCACGATGCCGAGGATCAGGTCGGGAACCGCCGCCGGCTCCATGAACAGCGCATCGATGACGGCCGTTTGTTCGGAGCGCAACAGGATGAACACCACGACGCCGACCACGATGAGCTTGCCGACGCCCTTGCCGGATTCGATCAGGCCATGGCCCGAGAACAGGCGGCCGAAGCCCTTCATGGGCGAAATCTTCGACAGGTCCGGCATGATGCGGTCGAGCACCACGCTCGGCATCGCCTGGGCGCAGGAGGTCGCGATCCCGGCCACGATGAAGATCAGGAAGATGGGAATCAGCAGGGTGGCGACCGGTGCCCCCAGTCGCCCCACCACGGCCACCACGTCGCCGCCGCTGCGCAGGTCGATCTGCCCCATGCCGTCGAGCAGGTGGGCCAGCGCCTCGGCCACCTGGGCCAGCGCCGGGCGCAGCATCAGCGACACCACGACGAGCGAAGCCAGCAGGCCGGAAAACAACAGCGCCTCGCGCGAGCGGGGAAGGTCGCCCTTTTCATGGGCGTCGCGGAGCTTCTTCTCCGTCGGCTCCTCGGTCTTGTCTTCGTGATCGCCGGATTGATCGCTCATCGGAGGTGGCCGGGACGGGCGATCAGTTGGCTTCGCCGCTGAGGTCCGGCGGCTCGATCTCGCCGAGCGCGATCAGTTCCAGCACGGTGGTGCAGACGAGCTTGCGGGCGGCCGCGACCTCCTTGGTGGTTCCGGGCGCGTTCTTCAGTTCGTTCTCGACGAGGCGGCGGGCGCGCGCCCCCATGGCGGACAGCACGGCTTCCTTCAGGGCGTCGTCGGACTCCTTCAGGGCCACGGTGATCTGCTCGGCCGGCACCTTCTCGAGCAGCACGGAGCGCGACTTCTGCGACAATGCCACGAGGTCCGTGAAGGAGAACATCTTGGAGCGGATCACGGCCGCGTCTTCGGGCTTCGATTCCGCGATGGCGCTCAGCATGTCCTCGGCCTGTTCCGGGTCCATGCGGTTGAGGATGTCGGCGACGCGGATCTGCGTCGCGCCTTCCTTCTCGCGCGACACGTTGATCAACAGGTCGTCGCGCAGCTTCGCTTCCAGGATGCGGATCGTCGGCTCGCTGACGGGCTTCTGGGTCAGCATGCGTCGCGTCAAGGCGTTGCGCTGCTCGCGCGGCAGCACCGCCAGGGTCTTGGCGGCCGATTCGGGCGTCAACCGCGACAGGATCAGGGCGGCGGTCTGCGGGTGTTCCTTGGTGACATAGGCGGCCATGTCCTTCTCGGGCAGGCCGGACAAGCGCACCCAGATCGAGGAATTGGAGTTGCCCAGCACGTCGGCCATGATCTCGGCCACCTGGTCGGGCGGCAGCACGGTGCCGAGCAGGTGCTCGATCTCGGCCGCGGTGCCGTGCAGGTCGAGCCCCTTCGAGAACTCGGCCCCGAGCTCGTCGACGAGCTCTTCCAGCGTTCCCATCGAGATCGCCCCGAGGCTTGCGGCCGAGCGCGTCACCATCTTGAGCTCGGTGGCGTCGAAATGCTTCAGGAGCTTGCTGGCCAGCGGCTTGCCCATGCCGAGCAACAGGGCCGCAACCTTTTCGGGGCCGCTCATCGTGAGGCGGTCGAGGCCCGCCGGGGCCGACATGGTCATGCTCATGGACTGTTTCCTGAAAGGAGGCGGGATCTTAG
Organism: Lichenihabitans sp. Uapishka_5; assembly: GCF_033947565.1. Classification (NCBI taxonomy): domain Bacteria; kingdom Pseudomonadati; phylum Pseudomonadota; class Alphaproteobacteria; order Hyphomicrobiales; family Lichenihabitantaceae; genus Lichenihabitans; species Lichenihabitans sp. Uapishka_5. Next base: position 10,188 of record NZ_JARPVX010000006.1, on the reverse strand, counting down.
TCCCGGCGGCTCGCGTCCTGTCCGACCACTTCCGTAAGCGACACACCGAGGCGCGTCGCATCTTCCTCGATCACCACCATCTCGCCGCGGGCGATGACGCGGCCGTTCACCACCACATCCACCGGCTCGCCCACCTTGTGGTCGAGCGGCACCACGGCGCCGCGGCCGAGCTTCATCAAGGTGGCGAGCGGCATGGTGGTGCCGCCGAGCATGATCTGCACAGAAACGGGGATCTTCAGAATGGCGTCGAGGTTCGGGGTTCCCCCCGCGTCTGCAACGGCTTCGGAGGCGTTCATGAATCTCCTCGGGTCACGGGTTCAAGGGTCACAGGTCGAGGTCCGGCATGGACAACGACATCGCGAAGGGGTCTTGGTCGGGCCCAGGGCCCGACGGGAAGTCGGGCATTCCATCGGACGCGAGGTCGGGCGTGGGCTCGGATGGCGGAGGTTCGCCCGGCACGGTGCCGACCACCTCCTCCACCCGCACGGTGTAAAGGCCGGCCGACTGGCCGAGTTCGCAGCGAAACAGATCGTCTCCAACGCATTGCAGGCGAACCTTGCCGGTGGCTCCCTTGGGCAACGCGATCAGCTGGCCGACGCTCAAGCTCGCGATGGCACCGAGCGCCATCGGGTCGAGGTCGACGCAGGCCTGCAGCACCATGCTGGTGCGGCTGATCTCGGTTTCGAGGCGTTGCGTCCAGCGGGGGTCCTCGTAGGAGGGCTCGACGTCCACCGGCACAGCCAGCTCGTCCGCGAAGGCCATCATGGCCGCGAGGGGCACCAGGATATCGAGGTAAACAACGCTGCCGAGCGTTTCGAGCTTCAGGGTGCCGGCCACCACGGCCGTCAGAGGCTTGCCCAGGAAGCTCGGATCGAGCCTGCTTTGCAGGCCCTCGGGGCGGAACGCCGAGGGCAGGCATTTGGCGAAGCCGAGCGCCAACGCCTCGGACACGTGCCGCACCACCACGTCGGCGATCTGCAGGTCGACGGGCGATAACGGCATGGCCGTGGTGGCATCGGTGTCGTCGCCGACGCCGCCGAACAGGGCTTCCACCACGGTGGACACCAGGACCCGGTCGAAGCCGATGCCGATGCGGGTGTTCCAGCCCGGCGCCGCCACCACGGCCAGCACCGGCCCGGCGCCGCGCCGCGCGAGCACATCATCGACCTTGCACACCGAAACCGCGCTGACGCTGATCTCGCCCTCTGCGGCCGCCAACCCCTGAAAGCGCTGCTGCCAGGCGCGTGCGACCTCTGCCAAGGCCTCCTGGAAGGCCGGGATCCGGTCGGCCGGGGAGCCGCCCGGTTTCTGGAACCAGCGATCGGTCCCGCGCCCGGGGGCGCGGCGATCCTGGGTGGCTGCGTCGCTCATCGGCTCACGCCGCCTTGGCCTGGGCCTCGCCGCCGCCCATGGTCTCGTTCTCGACCATGTCGATGGTCGGACGCGCATAGGCCGAGATGGTCTTGCGGCCATGTTCGAGGGCGACCAGCGGCACGGCGCCGTTCATGAAGGCGATCAGCGACTGCTTGATGATGGTGTAGAGCCGCACCCGCTTTTCACGCGTCACCTTGATCGAATGGGCGAGCGGCGCCGCCATGCCGTAGGAAAAGAAGATGCCCGCCATGGTGCCGACCAGCGCCGCGCCGATCAGCTCGCCCAGCACTTCCGGCGGCTGGTCGAGCGACCCCATGGCGTGAATGACGCCCAGCACCGCCGCCACGATACCGAGGGCCGGCAGCGAATCGGCCACCGACTGCATGGCGTGCGAGCACTTGGTCTTGTCGCGCATGATGGTGTGGATCTCCTCCTCCATCAGCGCCTCGATCTCATGGCTGCGGGCGTTGCCGATCATGATGAGGCGGCAATAGTCGCAGATGAAGGTGGTCATGTCCTTGTCGGCCAGGACCTTGGGGTATTTCTTGAACAGCTCGGATTCCTTGGGGTTGTCGATGTGCCCCTCGAGCTCGTTGCGGGCGGTGCCGCGCAATTCGCGCATCAGCGTGTAGAGCAGGCCGAGGATGTCGAGGTAGTCGCGCGACTTCGGCGAAGACCCCTTGATGGCTTCAAGCAGGCCCTTGCCGGTGTCCTTGATGGTCGCCATCGGGTTGGCGATCACGAAGGTGCCGAGCGCCGAGCCCAGGATGACGATGAATTCATAGGGCTGCCACAGCACCACCAGGTGGCCGCCGCCGGCCAGGAAGCCGCCCAGCACGCAACCGATCGCGATGATCATACCGATGCCGAAATTCAACGCCTGCGCTCCGCTGTTCGGCCATGCTGCCGCCACCCAAGACACCAGGATTGCCTTGCGTGGGGCTGGCCCGGAGGCCCGGCCAGAACCGCCGCCGACGTCAGGTTGAGGCAAGCCGGCCGGGGGAGATTGCCAGCCAACACGGCCAGGCCTTCCCGTCCCGGTCCTACCCTGCCCGAGCGCCGCCGCCACCCGTCGTGGCGTGGTTCCTCGGCGTGGAGCGCGCGCGTGCAATCCAATTTCTACGTCGGCATGTCGGGGCAGATCGCCATCGAGAAGCGTCTGCAGACGATCGCCAGCAACGTCGCCAACATGAACACGGCCGGCTACCGCGCCGACGGCGTCAGCTTCGATACCGTGCTGTCGAACACGGGCGAGACGCCCGTCGCCTTCTCGTCCGAAGGCACCACCTTCATCTCGCGCCGGTCGGGCGAAATGACCAAGACCGACAACCCGCTCGACGTCGCCACGCAGGGCGACAGCTGGATCGCCATCCAGACGCCCAAGGGCGTCGCCTATACGCATGACGGCCGCATGAAGATCGGCCCCGGCGGCGAGCTGACGACGCTGACCAACCTGCCCATCCTCGACGCGGGCGGCTCGGCAATGCTGCTCGACCCGAGCGCCGGCGCGCCGGTGATCGCCCAGGACGGCATGATGACCCAGGGCGGCCGCCAGGTCGGCGCCATCGGGCTCTTCAGCATCGACCCGACCGCAAACCTGACCCGGGCCGCGAATTCGGGCGTCATCCCCGACAAGGCCGCGACGCCGATCCTCGACTTCACCGACGCCGGCATGGCGCAGGGCTTCGTCGAGGGCTCGAACGTCAACCCGATCCTCGAGCTCTCGAAGCTGATCGAAATCCAGCACAACCTCGACAGCGTCAGCAACGCCAATCAGGCGGGCGACACGTCCCTGCAGGACGCCATCAAGACCCTGGGGCAGACCTCGTGACCACGGCCGGACGCGTCGCAGGCGCGAGGCACCGATGAACGCCCTGCAGCGCCTCGGCCACGCGGTGCGCGACACGATGGTGGCGGTGCCGTTCGTCGAAATCGCGGGCGCCGTCACGGATGTGGCCCCGACCTCGTACCGGATCGGCGGCCTGTCGCCCTTCGTTACCCTCGGCGACACGGTGACGCTCGACGGCGGCAGCGGCGGCGAGGAAGTGGGCGAGATCGTCCGCATCGACCGCTCGTCGGCCACCGTCAAACCGTTCGGCAACCAGCTCGGCGCGCGGCTTGGCGCGGCGGTGCGCAAGCGCGGCCCCTTCACGTTCCGCCCCGATCCGAGCTGGAAGGGTCGCGTCATCAACGCGCTCGGCCAGCCGATCGACGACGCGGGCCCGCTCAGGCCCGGCACCGGCCCGGAGCTCGGCGCCTCGGGCGAGCCGCCGAACGCGCTGCACCGCGCCCGGGTGAAGAGCCGCATCAAGACGGGCGTGCGCGCCATCGACATCTTCTGCCCGATCTGTGCCGGCCAGCGCATCGGCATCTTCGCGGGCTCGGGCGTCGGCAAGTCGACGCTGCTGGCCATGCTGGCGGGCGCGAGCGGTTTCGACACGGTGGTGATCGCGCTAGTGGGCGAACGGGGCCGCGAGGTGCGCGAGTTCATCGAGGAATCGCTGGGGGCGAACCGTCCGAAGGCCATCACGGTGGTGGCGACCGGCGACGAAAGCCCGATGATGCGCCGCCTCGCGCCGAAGACCGCGACGGCGGTGGCCGAGGCGTTCCGCGATCGCGGCGATTCGGTGTTGTTGATCGTCGATTCGGTCACCCGCTACGCCCATGCGGCGCGCGACGTGGCGCTTGCGGCGGGCGAACCCGCGGTGGCGCGCGGCTACGCGCCGAGTGTGTTCAGCGACCTGCCGCGCCTGCTCGAGCGCGCCGGACCCGGCCGCGAGGGCGGCGGCACCATCACGGGCGTCTTCTCGGTGCTGGTGGACGGCGACGACCACAACGACCCCGTGGCCGACACGATCCGCGGCACGCTCGACGGCCACATCGTGCTCGACCGCAAGATCGCGGCACAAGGGCGCTACCCGGCCATCGATCTGCTGGGCTCGCTGTCGCGCCTCGCCCACCAGGTCTGGAGCCCCGAGCAGGCAACGCTGGTCAGCCGGCTGCGCGAGATGATCGCCCGCTTCGAGGACACCCGCGACCTGCGCGCCATGGGCGGCTACCAGAGCGGCAGCGACGCCGAACTCGACCAGGCCGTGGCCCTCGTGCCGCGCATCTACGGCGCCCTGGTGCAATCCCCCGCCACCGGCGCGAGCGAGGATGCGTTCCGCGACCTCGCCAACGCCCTGCAGAAACCCAAATGAGCTTCGCCCCGAGATCGCCGATGCTGATCCCCATTCCGAAGGACGTGATCGAGGCCCAGGCGCGCGACCGTCTCGTCGACGCCTGGCTCGGCAGCCTCGGGGTTTCGGCCGCCGTGGTGTCGGCCGGCTTCGCGGCCTATATGGCGGTGTCGGGACCGGCCTCCGGTCCAGCCAGCCGGCCGATGCCGCTGCTGGCGATGGGCACGGCGACATCCCATGCGCCGCGCTTTGAAGCGCAAAGCACGCCCAATGCCGTTGCCGAGCAGCCCGGCGACACCATCGACTTCGACCCGACCGGAACCATCCCGGCGGCACCGGTGAGCTCCGACGACGCGAAGCTCTTGTCGAGCCGGACGGTGCTGCCGGATTTCGCCGTGCGGGACGCTTTCGACGGCACGGCGCTGGTCGAGGCGCAGGGGACGTTGCGGATGGTGCAGCCCGGCGCCACCATCGAGGGCGCCGGACGCGTGCTGTCAATCGCCCGCGGCCGCAAAGGCTGGGTGGTGGAAACCAGCGGCGGTCTGATCGTGCAGCGCCGCTGAATGGCCGATCTGCCCGCAGGGCCATCTCGGGGCCCATCGGCCAGCAGGACCAATGCGTGGCCGATCGGCCACGTGGCGATTCATCCCACAAAGCGACGCTGATCCGTGCCGGTGGGCAAGGCTTTGTTAAGCATGACGCCGTTTAATCCTTGTCACGAACAGTGCATCGCGACTCGCGGGGGAGGTCACCCCGGAGGCGCGGCAGGATCGAGGCAAGCGACATGTTGGTTCTTATTGATGATCGCGAAATCGTCTCGACCGGCTATATGGGTGGGTTCCGCAACGAGGGCGTGTCGAGCAGCGGCCTGAGCCCGGCGGACTTCCGCGATTGGGTGTCGGGCGTGTCGGAATCCGACATCGCGGCCGTGGAAGCCTTTCTGGTCGGCGCCTGCACGGACCGCAACAGCTATCCCAAGGCGATCCGGGAACGCTCGAACGCCCCCATCATCGCCATCAATGAAACCCATTCGCTCGAGCAGACGCTCGATCTCTTCAATGCCGGCTTCGACGATGTGGTGCGCAAGCCGATCCATGTGCGGGAGTTGATGGCCCGCATCGACGCCATTCGTCGCCGCGCCCAGGCCCAGGCCTCCAAGAAGGACGACGTACAGTTCGGCGACGTCCGGGTGTTCTTCGACGGGCGCGATCCGGAGATCCGCGGGGAGGCCATGTCGCTGCCGCGCCGCGAGCGCCGCATTCTCGAATATCTAGTGAAGAACCGCGGCCGCCGCGTGACGAAAACGCAGATCTTCAACGCCATCTACGGCATCTTCGACGAGCAGGTGGAAGAGAACGTGGTGGAAAGCCACATCAGCAAGCTGCGCAAGAAGCTCCGCGAACGGCTCGGCTACGACCTCATCGAATCGAAGCGCTATCTCGGCTATTGCCTGGAAGAGCGCGGCGCCACGCCCGAGTTCATCGCCGCCCCGGCGCCGCTGCTTGTCGCACCGCTCGCCCCCGTGCGGGCCCTCGCCACGGCGGCATAAGGGCCAACCCTCAATCGGCCGACGGCAGGCGACGCATCGTAAACGCGATGCGTCCGTCCTCGAGCACGCGCCAGGATTCGATCTCGGTCATATAGGCGGCCTTCGGAAAGCGCTGGAACCAGTCGCGTGCCGCGCGCCGGGCATCTTCGCGCGTCAAGGTGAAGGTTTCGCGGCACCAGGCGTCGGACCGCTTGGTGCCGGCTCGTGCCCGCTCGTCACGCCGCTCACCGAGGCGGCGCGCCACCTCGACCGGCTTCCTGTCGCTTGCCATCGGCGGACTCCTCCCGGCTCGCGCCGGCCGATCATCTCCGTCCAGCGATGTAGCGGCGTAAGCTTAACAGGTCGCTCACCGGTCTGCGAGTCGCGCCGCGATGGCGGCGTCGAGCAGGCCGTGCAGGGTGGCGGGATCGGACGGAAAGCCGCCCCGGATCCAGCGCGCCTGCACGTCCTTCAACACGGCCCCGACCAGCGGGCCGGCCGGAAGGCCCCGGCCGAGCAGGTCGCGGCCCGACACCGGCAGCACCGGCACGGGAGCCGACCCGGCCTGCCGGATCGCGGTCCCCCACGCCGCGTCGTCCGGCGCGGCACGGCTATCGGCGTGCCGCAGCAGGAGCGCGTCACTGGCGCCGAGGCGTCCATAATCGTGCAGCAGCGCGAGGATCTCGGCCTCATCGGGCGCGGCGTCGCCCGAAGGGGCGTGGCCCTCGATCGCCGCCGCGATCCCGGCCAGCCGGTCGCGCTCCTCGTTCGATAGGCGCAGGCGGTCGCGCAGCAGCGCCGCATCGCCGACTTCGCGGAGCGCCAGCCCGGCCAGACGGCGCAAGGCGTCAGGCGCCCATCCGCCGGCGGCCTCGATGGCGACCAGGCGGGCGAAGCGCTCGGGTCGGCACGGCAGCCCCACCACGGCGTCGAGCAGGCCGGCCGCCGCCATCTCCTCCAGCACCGGCACGGCACGGGGCGCCACCAACAGTTTCAGCAGTTCGGCCCGCACGCGCTCGCGCGACAAGCGCGCCAAGCCTTCGACCGCCGCCCCGCAGGCCGCAAGTCCTTCCGGATCGAGCGGGCCCGTCGCATAGCTGGCCGAAAAGCGGAAGAACCGCAGGATGCGCAGATAATCCTCGCGGATGCGGGTCGCGGCATCGCCGATGAAGCGGAGCCGCCCGGCCGCGAGATCCGCAACCCCGCCGGTGGTGTCATGCAGGCGTCCGTCCCCATCGACCGACAATGCGTTGACGGTGAAATCGCGGCGATGCGCGTCGGCCGCGAAATCGCGCCCGAACCGCACCACCGCATGGCGGCCGTCGGTCTCGACATCCTCGCGCAACGTCGTGACCTCGGCAGGCAGGCCGCGGGCCAGCACCGTCACGGTGCCATGTGCGAGCCCCGTCGGGATCGTCCGCAAGCGCGCCGCCTTGGCGCGCGCCATCACGGTTTCGGGCAGCGCCGTGGTGGCAACGTCGATGTCGCCGGGCGTGAGGCCGAGCAGCGCATTGCGGACGGCGCCCCCCACCACGCGTGCGGCTTCGCCATCGCGGTTGAGCAGGTCCAGCACGGTGCCGATGCGCGGGTCGTCGAGGAACACCCGGTTGGTGAGGCGCCCCTCGGCATCGCAGGCGAGCGGGCGGCTCATCGCATCCGCCCCGGCACGAGGCGCCCATCCTCGATATGGGCCGGGACATAAGGGCCCCGTGCCCTGTCGCTGAAGAGGCCGAGCGCCAACAGGGCCAGAACCACCAGGGCCACCCCGGCGGCCATCAGGCCGATCCCGTGCGCCCCGAAAACGCCGCGCCGTTCCAGCCCGAGCCGCGGCCCGACGAGGAGCAGCGCCGCATAAACTGCGAAGGGCAGCAGCAGCAACAGAACGCCTTCAAGGGTGATCCGGATCATGAGGCGTAAAGCTGCCGGTGAAGACTGTGGAGCATGCCGGCCGTGGCGCCCCAGATGTTCCGCTCGGCATAGGGCATGGCGATGAAGCTGCGCAATGTGCCGCCGAAGTCGCGCGACTGGCGCCGGTGGTTGCGGGGGTCCATCAGAAAGGCGAGCGGCACCTCGAAAGCCTCCGCCACCTCGTCCGGGTTGAGCCGCAGCCGCAACGGTGGTCTGACCAGCGCCACGGTCGGCACCACGAGGTAGCCGGTGCCGATCAGATAGGGCGGCAGATAGCCGAGCGGTGTGACTTGCTCGGCCACAAGGCCCACCTCTTCCCAGGCTTCCCGCAACGCGGCCGCCAGCGGCGATGCGTCACCGGGGTCGATGCGGCCGCCCGGAAAGGCGATCTGGCCCGAATGGGCCCGCAGGGTCGCGACCCGCTCGGTCAGCAGCACGGTCGCCTCGGAGCGATGATCGACCACCGGCACCAGCACCGCCGCCGCCTTGGCCCTCGTCAGGGTTTCCCCGGCCACGAGCCCTTCGGCCACATGGTCGCCGGGCCGCACCGCATATCCATCGGCAAACAGATCGGTTGGCAGGTCGAAGCTGAGGCGTGTCGTCGCGCGGCGCACGAAATCGGCGGTCGACGGAGCCTGCCCCGTCGGGATGGCTCCTGTCATGCGAGGCCGATCGCATCGGCCGGCGCCATGGCGAAGAAGCTGTCGCCCGACGCCACCCCGAAGGTGGCGACGCCGTCGAGGGGCCGCACCTCGCCACGCTCCACCAGCTCATAGAACAACGGCCGCCCGAGCAGCACCCAAAGGCCGTCCCGCAGCATGGCATAGGGCTTGAGGCCGTCCGCCGCGCCGGGCTCGAACCGCAGGGGATGCTCGCGGTCGATCGTCACCCAGTCGTCGACGTTGGTGCGCAACCGCAGCACGGGGCCGGTGGTGTCGAGCTCCACGCCGACGAAAGGCGCGTCCTCGACCGTGATGCCCAGCTTCTCGACCGGCGTCACCAGCACATAGGCGTCGCCCTCGCGGCGCAGCACGGAGGCGAAAAGGCGCACCAGGGCCGGCCGACCGATCGGCGTGCCGGCGTAGAACCAAGTGCCGTCCCGGGCGATACGCATGTCGATGTCGCCGCAGAAGGGCGGGTTCCACAGGTGGAGGGGGGGCCGGCCCCTGGCCGTCTTGAGGGCCCCCTGCAGGGCGTCGAGCCCGGCCGGCGAGGTGGATGGAGCTTCACTTGCTTTCGCCATGTTCCGGCTCCAACCTGACCTGATGGCCTTGCACCATGCGACGCGGGCGCGCATCCACACCCTAGCCGAACGGTCGACGCTTGGCGCGGCGCTTGTCTCGCCGGGCGGCTGGACGGCGCCGGCCGTGGGGCAAGGCGGTGCCGGCAGGGCATCTGAGGGTTCGGCATGAACGCATTCGACACCACGGCCACCAACCTCGAAGCCGCCGCGGCACGCGCCGCCGATGCGGCGCTGGAGCGCGTGGCCGCGGCCCGGACGGCCATCGGCCAGGTGGTGTTCGGCCAGGAAACGGTTGTCGAGGAAACGCTCATCACCGTGTTGTCGGGCGGTCATGGGCTGCTGGTCGGCGTGCCGGGGCTCGCGAAGACCAAGCTGGTCGAGACCCTCAGTACCGTGCTGGGCCTCGCCGGGCGGCGCATCCAGTTCACGCCCGACCTGATGCCCGCCGACATCCTCGGATCCGAAGTGTTGGAGGAAGCGGCCGACCATCGCCGCGCTTTCCGGTTCGTGCAGGGGCCCGTCTTCGCCCAGCTGCTGATGGCCGACGAGATCAACCGCGCCAGCCCCCGCACCCAGTCGGCCCTGCTGCAGGCCATGCAGGAGGGCCACATCACGGTGGCGGGCCATCGCCACGACCTGCCGCGCCCGTTCCATGTGCTGGCCACCCAGAACCCCATCGAACAGGAAGGCACCTATCCGCTGCCCGAAGCGCAGCTCGACCGTTTCCTGATGCAGATCGACGTGCCGTATCCGGACCGCGTCGCCGAACGCCGCATCCTGGTCGAGACGACCGGCGAGCACGACGCCGTGTCGCGCCCGGCCATGGCGGCCGAGGATCTGATGAGCGCGCAGCGGCTGGTGCGCCGCCTGCCGGTCGGCGACAGCGTGGTGGACGCGATCCTCGACCTGGTGCGCGCGGCCCGCCCCGGCGAGGGCGGCGCCGACGCCGCCTCGAT